>CADCOF010000121.1 GCA_902802975.1 uncultured Ruminococcus sp.
AAAAATCAGAGTTTTAAAAATTTGGCATTATTTTTAAAAATTTACAAAAATTGGTAAAATGTGTTGACAAATGACAAAAATAGGTGTATAATGTAATTACAGTAAATTTTGGGGTTATTGCACAATATTGCTTATTTTTATCATATTTCTTGCATTTGCAAATGATATCAAACGTTGCGTAAAAATTTACTGATTTGAAATGCAAAACAAAGGATTTTGCAGTAAATTTATGAAACGGAGTGATCAAAATGAAAAAAACAGGAGATATTTGTAAAGTAGATGCTTTGGGACGAATAGTAATTCCGGTTAAGCTGCGCAGAGCTTTGGGATTGGAGACCAATGTACCGCTTGAAGTTCTCTTAAATGACGACCAAATAATTCTTAAAAAATACATTCCCGTTTGTATATTTTGCGGCACAGACGAGAAACTTGTGTCTTATAAATCGAAGTATGTGTGCGAGAAATGTGCAAAGGAGATTACAAATAACAATTAATTTTAAAATATTCTCAAAATTATAAAAAATACCGACTCCACATTTCGTGAAGTCGGTATTTTAGTTAATTACTGAGGTGTACCATATGTTTCAATTAAGTTCGGCAAGGACTTATTAATCGTCTTTGTGATATGATCGATCACGATATCCTTGTCAACTTCCTCGCGTTCGCTGATCCACTGCATCAACATTCCTGATAGTGCCTCCGTGTAGAATTTCGCAAGAAAGTTTCTGTAACCGTCGTTCAAACAATGCTTTGCTGCTTGTTCTTTTGCTTCGATGTAACGAAGCGTGATGGCGGTAAAATCATCATAGAAAAAAGATTTCACAATGTCATGACCTACGGAATCATAAGCGCATGCAATGAGATGTTCATTTTTTTCAATATAATCCATAACAAAGCGAATGGCGTCTTCAATATTTGACACTAAATCAAATTGTTTAACAACTTCGACCGCATCTTGCTGAACCATCCATTTCAATAGCGCATAAATATCCTGAAAATGATAGTAGAAAGTTTTTCTGTTAACGCCACATTCTTTGATTATCTCGGTTACGGTGATCTTAGAAAATGTTTTTTTCTCCATGGCATTTCGCAGCGAAGCGGCAAGCGCTCTTTTTGTGTTCATAGAAGTTACTGCGTGTGTCATTCATTATCAACTCCCTGATCTAATTATACTAATAATTGATGTATAATTAAATGGACAAAATATGTTAATTGCCCGTAATCAGAGAGAAATTTTGAAAAAAATTCCAATTTTACCTGCAAAAATGTACACATCTATTGAGACTCAGTATATGTATGATCACAAATTTCCTGAATTTTGCTGCGCAGTTTAAAATAATCTTCCATAGCGGCGGGCTTATTGCCCGGATTGCGAAGCAATGCTGCCGGGTGAAGTGTGGCCATGAGTAAAGTTCCGTTTCGCTCGAAAAATATCCCGTGTTCTCTTGTAATTTTTATGTCGGGCTTTATTATTTTTGCTGCTGATATTCTGCCAAGACATACAATGATCTTTGGATGAATAAGTTTTGTCTGATTGCGCAGCCAATTGATGCAAAGTTCCTGTTCTTCCGGTTTCGGGTCTCGGTTTTTTGGGGGACGGCATTTCACAATGTTGGCTATGTAAATGTTTTTGTTTCTATCAAGATCGACAACTGCCAGCATTTTGTCAAGCAGCTGCCCGGCACGTCCGACAAACGGATTTCCGGACAAATCCTCCTGTTCTCCCGGCCCTTCGCCGATGAACATAACTTCTGCGTTCGGATTACCGACGCCAAAGACTATGTTGTGCCGCGCTGCGGCAAGTTCACATTTTGAACATCTCATGCAGTTGTCATATAGGTCATTCCATGTTGTATACATAAGATATATTATATATGATACAGATAATCCTATATCATAATTCTCCTCTCAAAATAATATGTTAGAAAATTTTTGACTATGAAGAAGATTGGCTTTTGTAGAACTCTTTGATCGATTTGCAGCCGGAACGTGTAACAATAAAATGATCAACCAGCATTATGCCTAACGAGTTAAGCAGTTCGGAAAGTGCCAGCGTTGCAGAAATATCTGAGAACGAAGGGACAAATGACCCGCTCGGATGGTTGTGCGCCAGTATTACATAATGTGCGCCTTTTGACGAGGCTTCACAGCAAATTCTTTGTGAGTCTATCGACGTGCAGAACCCATTTCCGTCACTTACAAATTTCATATCTATGATGGAGCGTGTTTTGTCAAACAATATTAACAAAACCTGTTCGTGCTTTATTCCAATGAACTTCATGAAAATCGCAGACTGGATCGCATTCTTTTCTTGGGGCGATATAGAAGAACCGTAATTATTTAAAAAATCCTTCTCATGTACGCAGTTCAAGCATCTGTTTGCAATTTGTGGAAAAATTGTAGTAAAGTATACACCCGACTCATTAATACCTCGGCTGCGCAGTTCATCCGAAGCTAAGTCAAAAATATTGAACCACTCATTCGAATACATTTCGTTGATAAGATTCTCCATGTTATTTAATCCTGACGCGTAACTCAAAAACAATTCTATTACTTCTTCTTGCGAAAAAGCGACAATTCCCTTTTCGTAATATTTATGTATAAGCTCCTCGATACGCGTTTTTGGTACTTTTGACATATCGATTTCTCCGTTAGATCAAATATTATAAATGAGCATTACTATAATTAAAATAATCACTTGACGGCATACTGAAATCGGGAATATATTGTTCGTCAGCAGCGGAAAGCTCCTGCGTAAAGCCGTCCAGATTAAGTTTTAGCGCGTGATTTACAACTTTGTCATATTCTTTTTCAGTGATTTTTCGGTTGATTTCGGGATATTTATATGCCTCACCTGTAGGAACGTATTGTCCGAGAATGCTCACAAGCACGCTTTTGCCGAAATACGCTCTGATGCAGTCAAGCACCGCCATTGCGTCTTTCGTGTGATTTGGCAGCACAAGGACTCTGATTATCGTTCCTTTTTTAATAATTCCGTTTTTGTCATACTTAATATCGCCCGTTTGCAGCACCATTTCTTCTATTGCTGCTGTTGCGATCTGGGCATAATTGAAGGCGTTGGAGTATCTTTCTGCCATTCTATTATCACAATATTTAAAATCGGGAAGATAAATATCGATTTTATCTTCAAGACGTCTGAGACTGTCAACGGATTCATACCCGCTTGAATTATACAGAACAGGGATTTTTGGTTTGTAGATTTCCAGACTCTGCAGCACAGCCTCGATATAATGCGCTGCGCTTACAAGGTTGATATTGTGGACACCTTGCGTCTCAAGATTTCGATAACAATTTGCCAATTGCTGAGGCGTTATAAATACTCCCACATGATTTGCGCTTATCTCATAATTTTGACAGAATACGCATTTCAGTGTACATCCGCTGAAAAATACTGCGCCGCTGCCTTTTGTTCCGCTTATGCAAGGTTCCTCCCAATAATGAGGCCCTATGCGCGCAACTTTCGGAAGAACACCCATTTTACAGAAGCCGTCGCCTTCGTAGATTCCTCTTTTCGCTTTGCAGCGATGTGGGCAGGCAGTACAGCATGAAACGCCATGATCCATTATATTCATGAGTGACGCCTCCTTCATATTATTTCTATTTCAATATTTTCTAAATAGCGTGTGTTTATATTTTATCAGTGATTTGATACTTAATCAATACAAAAGCATATAAAAAAATATCCAATCTGTGTTGCTGATTTTTGTACAATATGCAATGTAAAATATGTCACAGGTGGCGGTGAGCCACATGTTTTTATATGAAACCACAAAGAAGGTTTGCCGGGTAAGACAGAGTAGGGGTCTACATTGGCACCCGCAGGCGGTACGAACACGAACTTTGTGCAAACAAAGACTTCTTCACCTGCGCCATACAAAGTGTTGGACGCGGGAATAGCGCTGCGTTTTATAGTAAACGACATAAATCTTTTCCCAAACACTTTTTTCAGTGTGGAGAGTTGAGAGTGGAGTCGTTTTGCTAATGCGTAATGCGGAATGCGTAATGCAGACTGTGCCAAAAGTCGCAGATTGGAACCCCTCCGTCACAAGGTACTACGTACCTTGTGACACCGTCTCGCCTGCCGGCTCGGT
>CADCOF010000122.1 GCA_902802975.1 uncultured Ruminococcus sp.
ATTTCTTTGATCTGCCGCTCTTTTTCTGCTTTTTCGGCGGCAATACGTTCAAGCTCGGCTTTTCTGGCAGCCTCAATTCGCTCTTCCTCAAGTCTGCGGAGTTCACGCTCCTGAGCCTCGCGTTTTGCTGCGAGAGCCTTTTCACGAAGATCCTCTTGGTATGCTTTTTCTATTTTTATAGCTTCCTTGATCTGTTCGATAACTTCAAGGGAATATTGTTTTGCTCTTTCAATTCTGCTTAATTGTCGTCCGGCGCTGCCTGAACCGCGTCCGCCGCTTCCTTCACCGGTTCCGCCGCCGGAATCTTCTCCGGAGCCGCCCGAACCTCCGGGTGCGTCCGAGCCGCCGATCCCGTTGGCAGTTTCGGTCTCGTTTCCGTCGATAGTAAAATCAAATCTGCCGTCAAGACTGCCAAATTGTCTGAGAATTTTCGGTGCCACGGGTTCCTGTTTTTTTGTTTCCAGAATCTCCTGATCGGGAGATTCCGAGGCGCGGAACAAAAGCATATGCAGACCGATCAGTTCGTAAAAATCATCCAGGTAATCGCGGTTCGGTTCCATTGCCGAATCTTCTATGTTGATCTCATAGCCTACCTTATCATAGCTTTCTATGTACTGCCAAAGAGTCAGGCACGCTTTCATGTCAACATTTTTCATGATCGCGTTGGTACGCATTACAGGCGGTCTGATATATGTGGTGCCAAGAGTCTTGCAAAGCTCCGATTCTTTATACCCTTCGATAAACGTCTTTAGCCTTTCAACGCGCTGCCACACGCTGTATGTGTTTACGCCACGTTTTTCAAGGTCATGCTCGTTTTCAATATTGATCTCGATTTTAGTTTTTCCGCCATTCAGATCATCAACCGTTGTGCTGAATGACATTTTTATTATTTCGCCGTCCGCCGCAACTTCCGCAAGCTTCTCATAGCGGAGATTTATAAATATTCGCAGACGTTCTACCAGCGTGTTTATGAATTTGTTTTCATAAGTAAAAAGTGTTTCTTCTTTGTGTACGTTAAGTATTTTTGAAGGCGTTATTCTTCCGGTAACTTCATCAACACTTTGAATCAGATCGGTATGCTGTGCAAGATGTTTGACCGATTCTACAGTTATTTTTCGTGATAATGCAATCGGTACGATCTCTTCGACATCCTCGATTGTTCGACCGGGTTTTCGAAGAATATTGTCCAGGTGTATCAGACCTAGTTCGATGGCCTCGACCCATGATGTATCTATCAGCTTCTGTACCCAAATGCGGTTCATGGCGATAGAAGACTCTGTACTGTGGAGAATGTTCATCAGCGACACAAATTGAGGATCATAACCGTAAAGCTCCATGATGTCTTTATATTCGCTGCGAAACTGCACCATTTTTTTATCTTGCAATACATTCTCACCTGCCATCTAACGGAATTTGGTTAAGTTTTAATTTTGTCCCAGCCTTTTTGAAAAAAGACCGGGCGAAAAAATTTATGACGCGTGTATTTTTGATTTTAGAACAGTTTTCTCAATCTGTTAAGATACTCTACAGATTCAGTCATTGTATTCGCGCCAAAGAGAAGGATAAGATAATTTGCCAACTCTTTTATCTCGTCGCGGAGCATTGCAATATTCAGCGACTCAAATTTACGGAATACTTTTGTTGCAAGTACATAGTCGATACCGTCAAGCTCATCGCCGCCGCATGCAACATACACCGGAACAAACAAATTCATCTGCTTCATGATACGGTTACCGAACGCAACTCTGAGTTTTTCAATTACCCAAAGGTCGAGCTTCTGTATCTTAGCAAGATTATTCTTTGATATGGGGTGATACTGGAACGCTTCCTCAAACATCGCATTGAGATGCGTAAAGCTGATCTGCATCGGGGGAGTGTCGGGTGCGTCAAATGCAATACCTTTTGCGTCAAGGTTGATCGGCTGCGCACGGTCGTATACCTTGTCGGCAATAGCGAATGTCGAGTCGTCGTTGTTCGCTGTTCCGATGTACCAGATATTCTGAGGAATACGCAGTTTGCCGTGATTCAGGTGCTTAGGATCGGTACTCCATTCGTTCGGTACGATATCAAGCTCCCATTCCTCCGGGTTCGGCATTTCCAGAATAGAAAGCATCTCGGCGAAGTAATACTCGACTCTCGCAATATTCATTTCGTCGAGTAGAATCAAGTTAACGCTGTCATTATAGCTTGAAGAGTAGATACGGCGAAGTACTTCCGTTTCGTTGGGCAAGCAGTTTGACATCAATAGTTGATTCTGTTAACCTTGCAAGCAGAACAGGCCTTCCCGCAGGCATTGATGGAACTGGTACTTCAGCAGCAAATTATGCAGCAGGTGCTACGGGTCAATTATATGCTGGCGTGAGTGATGCAGCAAATTCCGCAACAGATCCTGATGGAGATGGCAACGCTACAACATATGCAGGAACATATGCAAACTATGCTTGCTTGACACCTACATCTGCTGGTTCCAGTCAGTCTGTGGTTGCTACTATTCCTGGCAGTACAACTTCCGGTAATTACGGTGCAGAGAAGAAACTCATTATTAGAGTATGGCTTGACGGTGAAGATGGCGAGTGTTGGAACGACAACGCTGGTCAGGATTGGGCTATTTCTCTCAGATTCTCTAAGCTCAGCTGATGAAACATTTAATCATTTGAACTAATTTAATTATACTCCCCCTCCCACCATTGCTGTGGGAGGGATTTTTTTACGCAGAAAAATCCCCCTGTCAGCTGTAATTTTATTTTTGAACAAACTACATTGACACAACTTCAAATATATATTATAATTATAACATGGAATTGTTAAGATTTGAGTGGGACGAAAACAAAAACCAAATCAACAAGAAAAAACATGGCTTATCTTTTGAAACTGCTCGGGAGGTGTTTTTCGACGAAGCAGCAATTTTGTTTGATGACCCCGATCATTCTGCCAATGAAGAAAGATTTTTGATAATTGGAATGATACGATCATCGAAAATTTGCATTGTAAGCCATTGCTATCGAGATTCGGGTAATGTTATTCGTTTGATCTCGGCACGAGAAGCAACGAAAAAAGAAAGACAGGTATATCTGAGAGGTTGGTGAATATTATGAGAGACGAGTATGATATTGAAAATCTTAATCCCCGCAAAAACCCCTATGCGGAAAAATTGAATCAACAAATGACCGTTAGCCTTGAAGCGGAAACATATGATTATTTCAATGAATTGGCAAATGATATCGGTATACCGTTTCAAAAATTGGTAAATCTTTACCTTGCCGACTGTAAAAAAAAGAAGCTTAAACCTGAGTTATTATGGAACTGATTATTTGTTCCCCTCTCACCACCCGGTGGGAGGGGTTTTTCTCCTTCCGTCACGCCTTCGGCGTGCCACCTCCCTCGGAGAGGGAGGCAAAAAGGCTCCCTCCCTGAGGGAGCTGTCGAGCGAAGCGAGACTGAGGGAGTAAAAACAAGAACTGCCGACCACAGCGATACTGAGGGAGCAAAAAAACTCCCCCTGTCAGCTCCGCTGACCATTTTAATATAAAAATAAAAACGCCGAACCCCTTGACAGTTCGGCGAATATATATTATAATATAAATAGAAACAAGGCGACCGACCAATTACGGCAGTCTCCTTAACATGTTACAAAGAGTAACCGCTAAGTTTTCCAGACCGGCGGTTACTTCTTTTTATTATCTTGCATAAATCTTGCGATGTTAACCGCTAAATTTGCAAGGGCAACAATTAACATTATAGTTTGCATAAGCTCACTGTATGTAATCATAACACCCACCTCCTTCCGGAGGCTTTATTAAAAGTTTTTCGCCTCCTTCAAAAAGAGGAGACTGCCGCAATCCGTTAGGCCGATCGCCTTGCGGATTTTATTTTACATTATTTTAGTCGATTTGTTAACGATAAATTACAAAATTATTACAACAATAAATAACACCGAACCACTTGACAGCCCGGCGAATATATATTATAATATAAATAGAAAC
>CADCOF010000123.1 GCA_902802975.1 uncultured Ruminococcus sp.
CGGCAGACAGACCGATTGAGGAGAGCGACAATACAAAGGCGTATTCTCCCAAAGACAAAAATAAGGAAACGCAGGCGCGTCCGATTTCGGATGCCGCAAAAACAGCGGTTTTTGTTCCCATAAAGGGCGATACGGCGAAAAAGGTCAGAGAAGAGAAAAAATCTCCGCTCGATACTAATAAAAGTGAAGACAGCAAAGCACTTTTACGCCAGAAGAGTGACCGCCGATTCTGGAGTCGTTTCTTCTCTCTAGGGGCGATAATTCCGGCGTATCTTGCACTTCTTGTGTACACTGTGTTTTTGCCGCGCTCGACCGTGTCTAATATCGAAAAGCGTAATCTTGCAAAAATGCCCGAATTTACGTGGGGCGATTATTGGAGCGGCAAGTATACCTCCGATATGGCAAATTATTTTGACGATACAGTGCCGTTCCGTGATTCATTGAAGCAGGCAGCAAGCCGCTTTACGGGCGTGTTTGGTATCAAGTACAACAATGTACAAGTTACAGGCACGATGGAAGTTGTAAATAAACCTTCAGATAAGAAAAAGGACGCGGCAGCCGGTGAAAACGAGTCTTCACCTTCATACGCAGTCAGCCTTGCGAGCGGCACGAGCAGCGACAAGAAAAAAGACTCCGATGAAGACACCAAGCAGGTGAAAGGCGAGGAGATCGCCGAGGGCGTTTATGCGAACGGCGTTATTGTTGTGTATCAGAACGGTCACTACAGAGCTATGTCGATGTATGGCGGCGGTTCGGGTGAAGTGTTTGCGTCCGCGGTTAATGATTATGCGTCGGACTTGCCGGGCGTTCGTGTGTATTCTCTCGTTGCGCCTACAGCGAGCGAGTTCTATACTCCCGAAAACTTTGCCGATTACAATGCAAGTCAGGAAGACGATATAAAAGATATCAACGAAATGCTCAACGGTGCAACGGGCATAAATGTTTGTCCTGCGCTGCTTGCACATAAGCAGGAGACAATTTACACGCGTACAGACCATCACTGGATGTCTCTTGGCGCATATTATGCCGCAAAAGAATTTGCGGACGCAGCGGGTGTTCAATTCAGAGACCTTTCGCAGTATAATAAGCTTACAAAGCCCGATTATGTAGGTACGCTGTATACTTTCTCGGGAAATAACCCCGATCTGTTGAACGACCCGGAAGACTTCATTTACTATGTACCGAAAAAGCAGGATTACACCACCGAATATTACGACTATTCATTTAATTTCGTCTATGAAGGCGAAATGTATGTAGATATACAGGCGGTAAGCGAGTATTATTCAACGTTTATAAGCGGCGACGCGTACAGCGTTAAGATTAAAACAGGCGTTAAGAACGGCAGACGCTGCCTCGTTATAAAGGATAGCTACGGCGACGCGCTTATTCCGTTCCTTTCGGGTTCATTTGAAGAAGTATATGTTGTTGATATGAGATATTTCGAGCGTAATCTGGTTGATTTCGCAAAAGAGATGAAAATCACAGATATGTTGTTTACCTGCTGTTCGTATTCGGCAGTGGGACCGAATGCAGATCATCTTGAAGAAATGAGGATAGGCGGCATTACAGGTTCTATCGATGATCATGAGACTTCATCAAAGGAGCCGGAAGATGAAGATGTTACCTCAAGTGAGGAGCCTCAGGACGATTTGTCTGATGAGTCCGAGCTTATGGAAGATGACGCAGACTATGATACAACAAGCAAAACTGTATCGACAGCAAACGAGATCGTAAATAAATGGGAGCTTGATGAAGACAATGATTTCACAGGCGGCGATCTGGGAATTATCCACGAAAATGATGATGAACCAACCGATGATAATACGGGTGAAGACATAGGCGAAAACGAGGAAGGGGATTGGTAGAATGAAAGAACTCGAGTATCCGTTTGACTCCGCATATATTATGAAAAAACGCAGATCAATGAAAAAAACTTTGATTTCTGACGGTACGGTGCGCATTAAGAAAAAAATCGCCGTGCTGGGCGGGTCAACTACAAGTGATATCGTTTCGATTATGGAATTGTTTCTGCTCAACAGCGGAATAGAGCCTGAATTTTATCAGTCTGAGTACGCACAGTACTGGCAGGACGCAATGTTCCCCGATGAGACATTGACGGCGTTTGCGCCCGACATTGTGTTTATCCACACAACAAACCGGAACATCACCGCGTATCCCGCTGCTTCAAGTACGCGCCAAGAGGTAAGCGAACTTCTCGATAACGAGTATTCACGTTTTACTCAGATGTGGCAGTCGGTTAAAGAGCACTTTCAGTGTCCTATAATTCAGAACAATTTCGAGATGCCGCTTTTCAGACTTATGGGCAACAGAGACAGTTTCGATTATCGCGGCAGAGAGCGTTTTATATCGCGCCTGAATGAGAAATTTTACGAATATGCAGATTCGCACGATAATTTCTATATCAACGATATAAATTTTATTTCTGCACAGTACGGGCTTAAGAGCTGGTCTAATCCTTCATATTGGAATATGTATAAATACGCGCTTTGCTTTGAAGCAATACCGGAGTTTGCGTTCAATACGGCGAATATTATCAAGTCGGTTTTCGGCAAAAACAAAAAAGCCATAGCACTTGATCTTGATAATACGCTTTGGGGCGGCGTTGTCGGCGATGACGGCGTAGAGCATATTCAGATAGGGCAGGAGACAGGCGTTGCACAGAGTTACTACGAGTTTCAGTCGTATTTGAAAGCGCAGCGCGAACTTGGCGTTCTCCTGACCGTTTGTTCAAAAAACGATGAGGAAAATGCGCTCACGGGACTTCGTCACCCTGAGGGTGCTCTGAAACCCGAGGATTTCGCCGTTATCAAGGCAAATTGGGAAAATAAAGACCGCAATATTATTGAAACGGCGTCACAGCTTAATATCCTGCCCGATTCAATAGTTTTTGTTGACGATAACCCCGCCGAAAGAGCAATTGTATCGGCGCAGGTTTCCGGTGTGAGTGTTCCCGAGATCAACAGCGTTGAGGAATATATTCAGACGCTCGACCGCAGCGGTTTCTTCGACATCACCACGTTCAGCGATGACGACCTCAAGCGCAACGAGATGTACAAGGCAAACGCACAGCGTGCAATGCAGCAGGCAGCGTTCGGCAATTATACCGATTATCTGCTTAGCCTTGACATGAAAGCGGAGATCGGCGACTTTACACCGATGTATTTGCAGCGTATTACGCAGCTTACAAATAAATCAAATCAGTTCAATGTGACGACAAAGCGTTATACACCCGCGGAGATGGAAGCCGTATTCGAGAGCGGTGAGTATATCAGGCTTTACGGAAAGCTTATCGATAAATTCGGGGATAACGGCGTTGTGTCCGTTGTAATCGGAAAGAAAGCTAACGACGTGCTGAATATTGATCTGTGGATAATGAGCTGCCGCGTGCTGAAACGAGAGATGGAGTTTGCTATGCTCGATGAGCTTGTTGACCGATGCAAAGAGCAGGGAATAAAAACTATTATGGGTTATTATTATCCTACTGCGAAAAATAAGATGGTCAAGGAGCTTTTCGGCACGTTTGGATTTGATAAGATCAGCGAAGATGAAAACGGAAGTGTGTGGAAGCTGGAAGTTGAAGGGTATCAGAAAAAGTGCAGCGTGATATCAATAAATAGTGATTAAGCGCAATTAAAGTTTTCGCCAAGCCTTTTTCAAAAGGCTTGCGGGGTCTGGGGTGCGGTCTGCCAGTGGCAGACGTTGCCAAATGCAACAGCACCGTCGGGGACGGATCCAAGCCGACCGAGCCGGCAGGCGAGACCGGTGCCCCGGCGAAAAGCCGATGTGAGCCAAAAAAAGCAAAGGCACTCGAAAAAAATAATGTGCGCAGCACAAAAATGTAACTGGCGCAAACAAAGAAGTAGGCACGAGTAATCGACGAGCGCAGCAAGTCGATTACAATATGCCGAACGGTGAGCGATAATTTGATAATTCACAGAAAGGAGTAAATAATATGGACGAATTTGAGATTTATGACAGATTGAACGAGGTATTCAGAGACGTATTTGACGATGATACAATTGAGGTGGACGAGTTCACTACAGCAGATGATATTGACGATTGGGACAGCCTGGAGCATATCAATCTGATAGCTGCTGTTGAACAGGAATTCGGCATTAAGTTTAAAATGGGCGAAGTATCCACGATGAAAGATGTCGGAGAAATGGTCGAAATCATTATGTCGCGTATTTGATATGCAAAAAGCACTCCACAGGTTGGGGTGCTTCTGTTTACATGTTGTACAAAAATACGTCACGTTTATTATGCAAGTGTAACAATTATTAATATAAAGCTTGAAAATGGAGTCGAAACGGTGTATTATAATAAATAAGTTGCATTTTCAAAAGCCTGAGCGTAAATTCTGCAGCAAGAAAAACGGAAACGGTGAGGGTATTCTGTGAAAAAATTCTTCAATATTATTTTAATAATACTTGGCGTTGCACTTATCGGTGTGTGCGTTGATCTTACTACAAATAAATTGGCGAAGACAGATTATAATTCGCTGGACGCTGTTGACCGTGAAGCGATTGCAGAATTGTGCGGCATGACGGAGCTTTTTAAAGATCGCAGAGGCTGCAGCGACGTGTGGAGTGAAAATTATAATCTCAGGGATTATAAAGCTGTCGTCACACGAAAGCTTGGTATTATTAAAGGAACTACATATGCGGTTAATTTGAACGTAAGCAAAAATATTTTTGCACAGCAGATAATTATGCCTGATGAATACAGCGATATTGCTGTGTATCGCTTTGCATATTTTACGCCGTTTACATTTTCGCTGTACAATAATAAGTCAGACACTTTCAGCTACGTTAACGGCGAGAGAGTTTATATTGATGTTTATGATTCTCAATCGATACGAGCTAAAGGCACCGGATCAATGGAAGAGGTATATGTTAAAGAAACTTTCTTTGACGCTGTTGAGAGTCTGGACGTGCCGTCAAGGATAAACGCCTCATTTGAGATTAAGGAAGAAAACGTTGCGCTGATAGGTCTTGAGTACAGAATACTTGACGATATGCTTGTAGAGGATAACGATGAGAAACTTCACGAGCTTGTTAAGGAATACGTTGCAGTGAGAGAATATCAGAACAGCAAAAATCTGCTTTTCGCAAAATACCGTAACCAGATGGAAGCGAGAGAAGGCTGCGCTCAGTATGCTTTTTACAATATCAGCGATTTGATAGATCATGATATTACATACTTCAATAAAGAGAAGGACGATTCCATAACATTCTACAGTGCATATTATTATTTGTGTACAGGCAGATATAATTCCGACATAAACGATTATTTCAACGAAACGGGTATTGCGTATGAGGGCGCGGCACTTTGCCGTGTGATCGAGGACAATCATCTGTATACCAATTGGTGTAACAGAGTTGATGCAAATGAGAACGATATTGTTGCGCCATATACGCTCCTTAAGCGCAGATGCGAGAGAAATTACGGCGGATATCGTGACGTATCGCTCGATGATATCAAACGCTCGTACAATTATGAAGAAATAATCAGTATGGCGAGGACACTTGTGAATGGAGTTAGTTAGAGGGCAATTTGCAATGTGCAGTGTTCAATGTGCAATGGTGTGGAATGCGACAATTTATCACAACGACAATAGTTTTTGAAGTGCGAAAATTCATGATCGAGAGTGATGAACTCAGATCGAGCATTCATTGCACATTGCACATTGCTAATTGCACATTGTTAATGCACATTGAGAAAAAGGAGGATTTGATGAAAGTATTATTGACAGGGGGCGCAGGTTTTATTGGTTCGCATACCTGCGTTGAGTTTCTCGAGCGAGGCTGGGAAGTTGTTGTCGCAGATAATTTTTCGAACAGTAAGCCCGAGGTTTTGAACCGTATAAAGATTATTACAGGCAAAAGCTTTACTTTTTATGAGGCGGACGTTACACAGCGCAGCGCGCTCGATAAGATTTTTACAGAGCAGAAGATAGACGCTGTTGTTCATTTTGCAGGGTATAAGGCAGTTGGTGAGTCGGTGGCTAAACCACTGATGTATTATCGCAATAACCTTGACTCTACAATCACTCTTTTGGAGGCTATGGAGACTCACGGCGTCAAGAACCTCGTGTTCTCTTCGTCTGCCACTGTGTACGGTGAGAATAATCCCTCGCCATATAAAGAAGATATGCCGCTTTCTACATGTACAAACCCCTACGGCTGGACAAAGCTTATGAGCGAACAGATCATGCGCGACGCGGCAAATGCCGATAGTAATATGTCGGTGGTGCTTCTGCGCTACTTTAACCCTATCGGCGCGCACCCGAGCGGGCTTATCGGAGAGGATCCCGAGGGCATTCCGAATAACCTGTTTCCATATGTTGCAAAAGTTGCAGGGGGCAAGCTGCCAAAGCTTGGTATATTCGGCGACGATTATCCAACAGAGGACGGAACAGGCGTGCGCGACTATATTCATGTTGTCGATCTGGCAAAAGGTCACGCCGCAGCACTTGAATACGCAGTGTCGCATAAGGGCATCGAGGCGGTTAACTTAGGCTCCGGCAAAGGTCACAGCGTTATGGAAGTGGTCACGACTTTCAGCCGCGTGAACAATATTCCCGTGCCTTATGATATAAAGCCCCGCCGTGCAGGCGACCTTCCGTCATATTACGCAAACGCAGAGAAAGCAAAAACGCTCCTCAACTGGGAGGTAGAGCTGACGCTTGAAGATATGTGCCGCGATATGTGGAAGTGGCAGACTCAGAATCCGGATGGATATTAATATTGAGTTGGTAGTTAGTAGTTGTTAGATTTAGATTTAGATTTAGATTAGCTGACAGCTGCCAACTTCGCTTTGAATAATTATTTATGTCGTAATATGTATTTTTTAACATGATTATGAGCAGCTAAGCTTATAAAACCCGCTCTGACGCGTGAATTATGAACAAATCTAAAACTAAATTGAGATTTTTTTACTATTTGTTAAAATTTTTTTAAAAAAGGTATTGCAATTTCTTTTTAGATGTAGTATAATAAACACGCTGAGGAACTATTCTTCGGGATATTGACAACA
>CADCOF010000124.1 GCA_902802975.1 uncultured Ruminococcus sp.
GCTCGGTCGGTGCTTTTGCTTTGCAAAGGTCTCCACAGGAGACCCGCACCCTCTAAGCGAAGCGTAGGCGGCGGGAGTATGTCACAATGCTTGGCGAAAACTTTAATATTTTCGTGCATTTTTTGTTGACTAATTCACAATTATTGTTTATAATAATAGAGTACTGATTATTTAGGAGGCGAATTTCGCTGTGTCTGAAAAAAAAATTCCATACAAGATATATCTCAAAGAAGACGAAATACCTACACAATGGTATAATGTCCGCGCAGATATGAAGAACAAACCTGCACCGCTTTTGAATCCGGGTACTCATCAGCCTATGACTGCCGAGGAGCTTGGCGTAGTTTTTTGCGAAGAGCTTGTAAAGCAGGAACTCAACGACACCGACGCATACATTGATATTCCTGCCGATATCTTAAGCTTTTACAAGATGTATCGTCCTTCACCGCTCGTTCGTGCTTACTGCCTTGAAGAAAAACTGCAGACTCCCGCGAAGATTTACTATAAGTTTGAAGGAAACAATACTTCAGGCAGCCATAAGCTTAACTCTGCTATTGCACAGGCTTATTATGCAAAGAAGCAGGGACTCAGAGGCGTTACCACAGAAACAGGTGCCGGGCAGTGGGGTACAGCTCTTTCAATGGCTTGTTCATACTTCGATCTTGATTGTAAAGTGTTTATGGTTAAAGTATCATATGAGCAAAAGCCATTTAGACGTGAGGTAATGAGAACCTACGGCGCGTCTGTTACTCCTTCCCCGTCCGAAACTACAAAGGTCGGCAGAAAAATACTTGAGCGTTATCCCGGAACTACAGGCAGCTTGGGTTGTGCAATTTCCGAAGCAGTCGAGGTAGCAACCGAGAATGAAGGTTATCGCTATGTTCTTGGCAGTGTGCTTAACCAGGTTGTTCTGCACCAGTCAATTATTGGTCTTGAAACAAAGACAGCAATGGATAAGTATGGCATAAAGCCGGATGTTATTATTGGTTGTGCTGGCGGCGGCTCTAATCTCGCAGGACTTATTGCACCGTTTATGGGTGAAAAGCTCCGAGGCGAGCAGGATTACGATATCGTTGCCGTAGAGCCTGCATCATGCCCGAGCTTTACAAGAGGCGCATTTGCATATGATTTCTGTGATACGGGTATGGTTTGTCCGCTTGCTAAGATGTACACATTGGGCAGTGGCTTTATTCCATCTGCGAATCATGCAGGCGGACTTCGTTTCCATGGCATGAGCAGTACATTGTCACAGCTTTACCACGATGGTTACATGAGAGCCGTTGCTGTTGAGCAGACATCTGTATTTGAGGCAGCTCAGAAGTTTGCCCGTATTGAAGGTATTCTTCCTGCACCTGAAAGCAGCCATGCAATTAAAGCTGCAATTGATGAGGCACTTAAGTGCAAAGAGACCGGTGAAGAGAAGACTATTCTATTTGGTCTTACCGGTACAGGTTATTTCGACATGGTTGCATACCAGAAGTTCAACGACGGTGTTATGACCGACTATATTCCCACTGATGAGGAGCTTGCTAAGAGTATTTCTCAGCTTCCTAAAGTAGATTGATTCAATATATTTATCATTCTCCCTGCACATGCTGTGGGGAGAATATTTGCGTTTTGCTGCATGATTAATCTGTATAATTTACATATCGTTAATGACAAATCAATCGGATCATGATATAATATTAATTACACTATTTGAGATGAGGTGAACATTGTGCGTTCAAGCTACCGTGTTGCGCTGTGCGGTGTGCTTTCAGCTTTGGCCATTCTGTTTATGTTGATCACAACTATTCTGCCAATCGCCAATTATGTTTGTTCAGTAATGGCCGGTATTTGCGTTTCGATAGCTGCACAAGAGTTTGGCAGTCGCTATGGAGCTGCTGTTTATATTGCTGTTTCACTCTTGTCTGTAATGATAGTAGCAGAAAAAGATGCTGTTATTATTTTTGTACTGCTTATGGGAATGTATCCAGTGCTTAAATATACCATAAATTCTCTCATACGTCCGATAAGAATAGCAATTAAACTGGTGTATGTCAACACAGCGTGCTTTATATATTATTTTGCCGGAATATATCTGATGGGTGTCCCAAAAGAATCTTTCGGAAAGATGCCGGTTTTTCTATTATTTCTGGCAAATTATATAATGATCATGTATGATATAATTATTGATAAATATTGCTTTATATATAATAATAAACTAAGAAAAATTATACTGAAAGATAAAAGGTGATTATCATGAAAACAATAGGTTTTATCGGTGCCGGCAATATGGCAACCGCGATAATAGGAGGTTTGCTAAAAAGCAAAGTTATAGACGGAAGTCATATTTTAGTGTATGATGTTCTTACAGACAAACTTCAGAAAATGGCTGACGATATGGGTATTACAGCATGTGAAACTGCGTCACAGGCAGCAAGCGCAGATATTACTGTACTTGCAGTTAAGCCTCAGAATTATGCCGAGGTGCTTGAGAGTATCAAAGATGCCATTTCTGCCGACAAAGTAATCGTTACCATTGCAGCGGGTATTTCTACAGAATATATTGCTTCCGCTATCGGACATGATTGTTCGATGGTTCGAGTAATGCCCAACACGCCGCTGCTTTTGGGTATGGGTGCTACGGCATTATGCAGACATAATATCTCAGATGAAGATTTCGAATTTGTTTACAATATGTTTGCAAACAGCGGCGTTGTTGCCGTACTTGATGAAGCACAGATGAACAGCGTCATTGCCGTAAACGGCAGCAGTCCCGCATATATTTATCTTTTTGCAAAAGCTATGATCGACTATGCGGTCAAAGAGGGAATCAGTGAAGATGCTGCGGTAAAGCTTGTGTGTGCTTCTCTAAAGGGCAGTGCCGAGATGATCGAGCGTTCAGGTGATACGCCCGAAACTTTGATAAAGAAGGTATCTTCACCCGGCGGTACAACATTGAAAGCACTCGAGAAGTTGAATGAACACAATTTCTATGAGTCGATTATGGAGGCTATGGATGCCTGCACAAAGCGTGCCGAAGAGTTGTCGAAATAGATTGCAGCTTTGTTTGTGTAATAAATCCATTTTCCTTTTCATATTTTGAATTATGAAAACTATGGAAAGGGAATGCAGATAAATGAAGAGCATGATCGTAAGAATAAGTCAGCCGGTTAATTGTGAAAATTCTCAGGGGTTGAAGAAAATATGCGATTTTTTTAAAACCTATGGGACAATTGTCATGATGGGATTGATGATAATAATTGGTTTTTGTGTCGGAGTGATTCAATTGAACCTGAATGGGGGAGTGGTTTCCGACACACTTGAGTTGTTGATTTCACTTCCGTGGAAACTCTCCGAAAAAACGCCTGTTATGGTGTTTGCCGATTCGTTTTCGGTCTCGTTTTTGGCAGCTGCGCTCATGCTTTTCTTTGCAGCCGCGCCAAGCGGTATGGTCACCGTTCCTATTGTTGTGTTCTTTCGTGGGTGTATTTTTGGCGTACTTGCCGGTGTTCTTGCTGTTCAGTGTGGGTTTGCGGGTCTTGGTTATTTTGTATCGGTAGTTTTGGCAGGCGCGTTTTTGGCGTCATTGGCATACATCTATTTTTCGCAGTACTGTCTTGATTTTTCAATTACTATTTTAAATGAACTTTTGGGCAAAATCAGTCTTGGTTTACCTTTGAAAGAGCAGTTTAAAGACCTTTTTCTAAGTTTCGCAAATACCGTTTTAATGCTCGCATTCTCGTCTCTTGTTGATACTGCGCTGTACATGGCTATAGGTAAATCATTTGAAATAACGGGGGGATAACGTGGCTGACAGTCAACAAGGCACTGATCTCTTAAACAAAAAATCAATGAGATCAGTAAAGTTTTTTAACCAATATCTGTCAAATCTAGGCAGGCTAATGCTGACAAATATACTGCTTATTCCATTTAACATTTTTGTTGCCGGGTATATTTATTTCTTATACAGATCATTTGATGGGATAAATATATTAGCTGCTTCTGCGGTTCTGATTATTTTTAACATCGGAATGGCGGGGGTTGCACAGGTTTGCAGATATATTTATATAGATAAAGAGTTTTCGACTGTTGCGGCATTTTTTAAAGGAATACGAGAAAATGCTTTGCGTTTTTTTATCCATGGAATAATTTCATATGCTGCTTTTGTTGTTAGCTATTTGTCAATTTATCTATATTATAAAGGAACATCGTCACATACTATTTTCTGGCTGCCGCTTATAATAGCTGTGGTAATTACAATCGGACTTTTGTTTATGTCATATTATATGAATATTATGACTATAACTATGGATATTTCCTTGAAAAGTACATACCGCAATTGTATTCTTTTTTCGTTTGGTGAGTTAAAGAATAATGCTGTTGCTACATTTGGGTTACTTATACTTGGAGGAATTGTCTTTTCTGTTGTGTATATTATTAACAATTCAATGGTAAGTATCGTTTTTATCGTTGTTATGCAGATCTTTTTTTTGCCGTCAACGTTTCAATACATTCTGACTTTTTATCTATATGATGATATGGTAGCTATGCTCGATGAAACAAAGCATACTATAAAAAATGATGAAGAAGATCAGGAAAACAAAGATTCTCCTTCATTGAATATTGATGCTGAAGACGCCGGAATACTCGAGAAAATTTATGAAGAAAGCAGCGATGAATTTATTTATTACAACGGCAGAATGATTCGCCGAAGTGAAGTAGAAAAACTAATTGAAAACAGTCAATAAATATGCTGTAAAGAATGATAGGGCACATAACCGAAATTATACCCGGTTATGTGCCTTTGTAGAATAAAAAAATTCTGCCTTCTCCAAATTTCTTATATATTTTACTTTAATTATTAATCAATGTACTTAAACCCACACTCGAACGAAGAATAACCAATGCATCAATAGACGTGAGAATTCCATCTTTATCAGCATCAGCAACAGATAAAGTAAAATCGTTGTAAAATCCTATACCAACACTTAAACGAAGAGTTGTAAGAGCATCGGAGGAAGTCACTGTGTTGTCCGCATCAAGATCACCGAATTGTCTATTCTCGTTGTACCAATCGGGATATGAACCGTAGTATTTTTCATAATTTTTGTAGGTGTTAAGTGGAAACCATTCTCCTTCACGGTACATTTGATCAAATCCGTTGGAGCGATCTGTTGTTCGGTCAAGCACAAATATCCAACCGTTAAAATCCGGTGTTTCAAATTCTAAGTCATAATCAAGAATTTTCGAGCGTGATACATCACTCCCTTCGGGAAATATTTCATCTGTTCTTGAAGAATAACCTATTCCATGAACTTCCTGAATCTGTTTCAGAGGTACATTTTGGTAATTTACGCCGTCATTAAAATTGAATCCTGTATTTTCTTTCGGTACATTGGATATTTTGAAAACATTTTTCCCAATTTCAAAAGCCGGCGTCAGAAAAGCCGTAGTGATATTTGATATAGTATAGTCCGGTGCAGAATTCCATGAATAGTAAATAATACCTATTTTTTCATTTTCTGCTCCATATTTCTTCATACACCAATCTTCCGGCGCGAGAAAGTAGTATGTGCATGTGTCACTCTCAATTTTGTCCGGATCATCTCTGTATCTGAAATCATAAGACCCGAAATAATCACTGTGTCGGTAGTTATTTATTTTGAACCACGCACCTTGATCGGCCGACTCGTCAGGCTGTGATATGTCACATTTGAGAACGTATATCCAGTTGTTAAAGTTTTCCGTTCCAATGCTGTTGTTGTACGGGCACCCGCCATTTTCGGCATCACAGTCTTTTTTGTAACCATCAAGTGAAATTTCGATCGTTCGAAAATCTTCTTTTGAATTCCCATCTGTAAACGAATTAAAAACGATTGTTTCGGCAATACTTGGAACTTCAACCGAGAAAACATTTCTACCGATATTCCACTCACGATTCATTTCAACGCCGGGATAATTTATAGTGTCTTCCAATGTATTCCAATAAGCCCCGACACTTCCATTGTTGTCTATATATTTATCTGGTGCAAGAAAGTAGTATTTACATATGGTTTCGTTATCCGGAATTTCGGCAGCTTGTACGTCTGATTCGGGTATTACGATAAATAATGCAGCCAGCAGTGTCGAACAAATGGTTTTCAAAATATTTTTTGTTTTCATAGCTGATATCTCCTCATTTAACTATATTTTCAATTCTTCCTTTAAAAGCTCTGCTTTAAACAAGCAGAGACAAAGCCAACGGCTTTGTGCGTTCAGTAGGGGGATTTATACCCCTACTGAACGTGGGGATGGAACCCGCCGCCTATAGAGGCGGGGGACATTCCCCTCTGCGGTTATAGATCAATATTATTATACTATTACATTGTGAGTTTTGTCAATAATTATCCACAAGAGCTGACAATGTTTTATGATTTTTACCTTAATATATTGACATATCTCTTTATGTCTGCTATAATTTACTTGTGTGATCAGTGAAAAAATGAATATGTTGATTTTCAACTCTTAGGTAAGCCAAAAATTTATAAATATGAGGAGGAGTTATATGAGCAATACAGCTATATTTAATAAAAAACAAATTGTAAAATATCTTGTATCAACTTTTGGAATTGCATGGATAATACAAATCGGCGTTTATTTTTTGTCAAAAACCAATCTTGCGTCTATGTATCAATTAATTCTTGCGGTAATGATGTTTGTTCCCATGCTAGGTGTTGTTATTTCCGGTGCAAAAATAAAAGATATGGGATTCAAGCCAAAAATCAAAAAAAATATTAAATACATATTGATTGCTTGGTTTTCACCTGTAATATTGACGGCACTCGGAGCAGCACTCTATTTTATTATTTTTCCGTCGCACTTTGATATAAGCGGAAATTACCTTGTTGAAAATTTTGGAGAGGATACATTAAAACAATTGGAACAGCAAGGTTTAACATATCCTATATATATTTTGATTAGTATTATTTCTTGTATAACATATACACCGTTTTTAAATATGTTCTTTGCTCTTGGTGAAGAAGTCGGATGGCGAGGATTTCTTTATCCACAGTTAAAATCAAAATTCGGTTATAAATCGGGTAATATTATCGGCGGTGTAATTTGGGGTATATGGCACTGGCCTCTCATTTGGCTTATTGGTTATGAGTACGGCACAGACTATATTGGATTCCCGGTAACAGGTATGTTGTTATTCTGCATTATAACCATAGGCTTGGGTATTATATGTGATTGGCTGTACGAAAAGAGTGACTGCATTTGGCTGCCGGCTCTTTTACATGGCTCTTTTAATGCGGCTGCAACAATACCTCTTTCTGTCACTAACGCAGACAACAGTTCAATGCGTTTGCTTGGTTCCGCTCCAAATGGCTTGATATCAGGACTGCCTATAATTGTATTTGCGTTGATACTCTTTATTGGCATATTTTCTTCGCCATTACATAACCGTTGTCCTCAACAAAATTTCCAAAATTCATAGCCTATGATATAGCTTTCGTGTTCAAGTATTATGCTGTAATCAGAGCTTTTGATATTCGACCGATAAGATTTTACATATTTTGTTAAAACAGCGAGCAAGGGTTATACATTACATATATGCCTCTTTCGGCACGCCCCATTTTGCATTGAACCACTCAGCAGCAAAGTCCTTTAATTCAGATCTTTCTCTTAATGTGATGAATGAATATTCTTTCATAAAGTATTTCTCCTTTGTTTTTTTAATATTTTGGTATACCTGCCTTATTCTTAACAGCCATCTTTAGTCAATAAGCAAGCTGTTCAGCGTCATCTTTCACAAGCACTATTTTGTGATCCTTACGCTTGTCCAAGTAATATCTTGCACTTATTTTTGTATTCCTTCTTTCGTTATTTTTCAATGCAGCTTTATAAAGTTATTATTCATGAACGGCTGTACAAAAAACTGAACAATATTTATAATTCCTTATGACTATATATCAGTAAAGATATAAACCATGACAAAACGTATGAGAATAAAGAAAAGGTCATAAATATCAGACTATGTTCAAGATCGGGCACAGTTGCCTCGCCATTCTCAATCATTGCATCACAGTAACCAACTATCACGCCGCAAATTGTTATCGAAAGAAAAAAAGCAGCAATCCCAGCTTTTGAACCCAAACCCCCAGTAACAGGCAGAAGTATCGAACACATTATAAGTGATGCCGAGACAACGAGTATAAGCACAGAAAGCTGTTCACTTCGGCTACTGCCGTTTACAGAAAAAAACTATAAGATCAAAAATTGCAGCTGCCATCATCACAACTAAAACGGATACGATTACCGATATATATTTTGAATGGATATAATCGCTGCGTTTTCCGATA
>CADCOF010000125.1 GCA_902802975.1 uncultured Ruminococcus sp.
GAGCGACGTAGAAATCGATACCGAGAGCGACGTAGAAATCGATACCGAGAGCGACGTAGAAATCGATACCGAGAGCGACGTAGAAATTGATACCGAAAGTGACGTTGAGGTTGATACCGAAAGTGATGTAGAAATCGACACTGAAAGCGATACCGAAGTAAAAAGCAGCACTAAAATTGTTATAGGTGATGCTAACGGCGACGGTTATGTGGATTCATCAGACGCACTTCTGATCAGACGTTATCTTCTTGGTTCACTTAAGTCGAGCGAATCTATCGACCTTCTTGCAGCAGACGCAGACGCGTCCGGTGATATCACGATCAGCGACGCACTTTTAGTGCTGAAAATGTCAGTTGGTCTTTAACCAAAGTTTCTGAAACAAACATACGCGGAAATGCGCAATGCAGTGACAGACATACATCAAACAACCGCCTCGAGCTATTCGAAGCGGTTGTTTTTTTGTGCGTTAAAGGTTATACAAACGACAGGCATTGTCTTTTGTATATTTCAGCACATCTTCAACGGACATTCCGCGTATATTCGCTATTCTCTGCGCTGTGTACGATATCATCGAGCTGTCGCAGCGTTTTCCTCTGTACGGCACAGGTGCCAAGTACGGCGCATCCGTCTCCAAAAGCAGCTTATCCATTGGCACTTCTTTTGCGACTTCCACGGGAACACGGGCGTTTTTGAAAGTCACGGCTCCCCCGAGAGATATCCACATTTTTCCGTATCTGAAAACCTCACTCAGCATTTCTTTGGAACCGCTGTAACAATGAAGAAGACCATAAGGGCGATATTTTTTCAAATATTCGAGTATATCGCCGTGTGCCTCCCTGTCATGTATGATAATAGGTTTTTTGATATCTGAGGCAAGCTGCAGCTGTCTGTCAAAAATAATATGCTGCGCGTCTTTTGGGATATCCCAGTAATAATCAATGCCGGTTTCTCCCAATGCAACGGCTTTTTCATGAGTCAGCATTTGTGCAATTTTTTCTATGTAATCATCTAGTTTTTCAATATCTGTTTCCGCTGCATTTTCGGGGTGTATACCAACTGCGGCATACACAAACGGATACTTTTCGGCAAGCTCCAGGCTGGTTCGGCTCGTCTCAATATCCGTACCGTTGGTCACAACAGCAAAAACGCCTTTTTCAGGAAGCGATGAAAGCAGCGTATCTCTATCGTCATCAAATTTTTCATCATCATAATGACAGTGAGCGTCAAAAATCAAATTTTCCACATCTTCTATTCCTTTCTATATTTTTCTATATTTTTCCAAAAAAAGGCGGCAGTTTTCACCGCCGCCATACTATAAATATGACTAATTATTCGTCCTCGTCATAGTTTTCATCATCGTCGTAGTATTCGCCGTCATCATCATAGTTATAGTCGCCGTTATCATCGTTGTCGTCACCGCCGTCATCGTTAGGCTGGCTGTTCCAATAATCTTCATCGTCCCAATGAGGATCCAGAGACACCGTTTGCTCCGTATCGGTATCACTCGAAATAGGTCCGACATGCGCTACATCTGTATCGGAATTACCCTTAGGCTCTTCAGTATCGGTATCGCTGCCCGATTTATCGGTATCACTCGATTTATCGGTATCCGAAGACGCTCCGCCGGGCATGACAATATCATTGATGCCAAGTGCCTTCACCGCTGCAAGGAACTGCGGGTCTGACGCAAGCTCCAGCGTTCCGCTGTCGTATGCCTTCTGATCTGATGCGCTGAGTTCCACAACGTTTGTGGGAACAACACCGGATGAAGAATATGTCTGCTGCCCTTTTGTAACATAGTAAAGACTTGGAATGAGGACGTAATCGCCGTTTTTCAGCGGAATAGCCTCAGTCTTTGCACAATCGCCCTTTGTTGTTGTACCGATAATCGACGCTTTGCCATAGGCTGCCAATGTCGAAGCGAATATTTCAGATACGCCCTGTGTATTTCCGTTGACAATAACTGCAAGGTCATAGCTGATTTCACTCTGATCGGACGTATATAAAACTGTGCGCTTTCCGTTTTTATCAACACCGGAAATAGTTTCACCCTCAGGGAGAAGCATATCAAGCAGAGATGCGGCAACGTCAATATCTCCCGTATTACAGTTGCGAAGATCGAGGACAAGCATATCAACTTTAGATATACTGGAACCGCTAAAATCGTTAAGCGCATTGGAAAAGGATTTCTTCGTTGAATCAGTAAAACTCATAAACTGGATATAACCAACGCCTTTACCGAAGTTCTTATAAATGATCGTTTCACCAATTGCAGACTTATTGTAATTAGCATACTCTGCGGCAGTGAGATATTTAACGGAAGGGTCGCCGAGACCTTCAACGTAGCCTCGAACCATACCATTCTGCATTTCGGCTTCATTAATTGTACCGAGGTAATTGTCGTGTATTACCTTATCGACCTCGGACACACGCTCATTAACAACTCCGCTGTCGGCAGAAGATGTGATTTTTTTGACTTTGCTTCCCGATATCATGTAGCCCGACGCAAAAGCTATAGCTGCCGCGAGAAGAATGCAGGCAAGCGCAAAGCCCCATGTTGTCTTTTTCGTCATCATTTTTCGAAATCCTCTCTTTCAATTATCTAACTAAAGTACAAAATACATAAACCGGTCGTACTTACACCTATGTTTATATTTTATACCATGATCAGGTATATTGTCAACAGGAAATTCATTTTTTTGTCGTTTTTTTGTAATAAGTTTTAACACTTTGTAAATATTAACAATTTGTGAAATTGTGGCAGCATGCCGCCCGCTACATGTTGGGGTATTCAGTCATGGGGTTGTATTTTACACCGTTTAGGCGCGTTTCGAAGTGGAGATGAGGACCTGTTGACCAGCCGGTTGTTCCGACATAACCGATAAGCTGACCCTTTTGAACATAATCACCGGTAGAAACTGTCAGTGACGTAAGGTGTCCGTATAACGTTGCCTTTCCACCGCCGTGGTCAATCATAATATAGTTTCCATAACCGCCTCCGCAGCCGCAGCTCTCTCCGTCGCCTTTTCCGTAGTTGTGTACACAGCCGCTCTCCGATAACACCACTATTCCCGATTCGGCTGCAACTACAGGCTCGTTCATAATCGAACCGTCGGAAATGTCTATCGCTCCGTGATTGTATGTCGTGCGGTCTTCGTTCCACATTGACGACAACGTGTAGTGCCCCGGCACAGGCCATGCATACCCGTCTCCGTAATCCTGCTGCACAGGCTCTTCCGGCGCGCTTTCCACAGGCTGGCTCTCAGGCTCCTGCGGTTTCTCCGGCTCTTCATATTCACTCGATGTATAGTCCGGATCGTCATACTCTGTTGTCGTGTTGTTTCTGCGCTCTTCTTCCAATCTGCTCTCTTCTGCCGCTTGTGATGCCGCAGCTCTTGACGCCGCCTGTGATGCCGCTGCCTGCGACGCAGCCGCCCGTGACGCAGCCCTCGACGCCGCCGCTTTCGAGGCTGCTGCCTTTGACGCTGCCGCCTTCGATGCTGCCGCTTTTGATTCCGCTGCCGCTTTTGATTCGGCTGCCGCTTTTGACGCAGCTGCCGCCTTCTTCTCTTCTTCAAGCTTCTTCTTTGCCTCGGCAGCTTTCTTTGCGGTCTCCTCCTGCTGCTTCTTGTCATTAAAGTACGCTGTGATCTGATCCTCTACCTTTTTGCGCTCTGCGTTCGTTTCATCAAGGTGATCCTGCGCACCGGAATTCTCATTGTATAGATTTTTCAGAAGTTTTTCATTTTCATCAATAAGAGTCTGCATCTCCTGCTGACGTTCGCCCAGCGTTTTTTGTTCGTTGTCAAGCTCCGTCTTTTTATCCTTGAGTGCATCGCGCTTCTTATTAATAATGTCAATGTCGTTTTTTAAACTATCGATAAGTTCCTGATCTGATTTCGAAATATACGTCACAATCTCAAGCTTATCAAGAAAATCATCAAAATTTTTAGCTCCCAATATGATTTCAAGCGACGTCGTGTCGCCCGATACATACAGCGTTCTTACACGCTGCTTGAGCTTGTCTATCCTGCCCGATATCTTAGCCCTGTCTTCGTCAATCTCCACCTGCAGCCCGGCTATTTCTGTGTCTAGCGATTCTATCTGACTTCTGCCGTTTGTAATTTGCTCGTTGACAACAACTATCTTGTTATGCAGTGCTTTTCGGTAATCCTCGCGCTGCGATATGTTGCTCGCAGTCTCGTTTATAGTTGCCTGATACTGAGCTGCCTGATCGTCAAGCTCCTTCTGTCGTTTCTGATAATCGCTCAGCGTGTCCGCTGATGAAAATACTGCCGCGGACGCCGCTATAAACGCCATCGTTACTGCCAAAGCTCCTGCTTTCACAAAAAACTTACCAGCCAAGGATTTCGCCTCCCTCCATATTGAGGTATCTTCCAATAGATATCAATGCACCTATAGCACCAATTATCATACCAAATACTATAAATCCTGCGGATATATTAAATGCAAGTTCCGAGTATGGTATCTCATTTATTGGAACTATGTATTTTACTGCCGAGATCATCGTTTCATATAAAAATGCAACTATTCCCGACGCAAGCACGCCAGATATCAAACCTAAAACCACGCCCTCAATTACAAACGGAGTTCTTACAAAATGGTTTGTCGCGCCTACGGATTTCATAATGCTGATCTCAAATCGTCTTGAATACATCGTCATTCTGACCGAGTTACTTATAATAAAAAGTGAAATAATGCCCAAAGCCGCCACAAGCCACAGCCCCACCTGCGTCACCAGAGTATTTAAGTCTGTCAAACGCTTTGCAACCTCGCTTCTGTCGGTGATAAGGTCTACGCCCTCCACCTGCATTATGCTGTCAACGGTAGTCTGATATTGTGACAAATCGACCATCGTAACATGGAACGCGTGCGGAAGTGGGTTTTCCGCTCCCTGAAGTTCACCGAAAAGCGGTCCCAATTCCTTTTCCCATTTTACGATACCCTCATCTTTCGAGTAAAATTCGCATGCAGAAATATTATCAAGCCGGCGTATCTCGGGTCCTATCACCTGAACTGCCGTGAGTTCATCTATATTTGTCTCCAAAAAAACAGTTATCTGATTGTCCTTTCCCATCTGATCAACAACATTCCGAACATTGAGCGACATCAGAATTGCCATACCCGTGATGAGCAAACACGACACCAGCACGCCTATAGACGCAGCCGACATCAGACGATTGTTCCATACGCTGCGAATACCCTCTTTGAACAAATAGCCCGTTCCTCTCATTCGTCGTCAGCCTCCTCATCACCGATAGCAAGCAGTGCTTCTCTGTTGATTTCGTCAGTTGAAACATCGGGTATCTCTTCTGCTATCTCGTCCGGAATCTTCTGAAGGTCTTCCTCGGATATCTCGATCGGAACTTCCGCTTTTTCTGCGGTAACGCCGCTGTCGGACGCTATTTTTCCGTCCTGTATTTCAATAACTCTGTTTTTGAATCTGTGAACCAGTTCATGCTCATGAGTAACGACAATTATCGTCGTGCCCTGTTTGTTTATCTCGTTGAGCAGTTCAATGATCTCAAATGACATTTCCGGGTCAATATTTCCCGTAGGCTCGTCTGCAATGATCAGCGTAGGATTATTCACCAAAGCACGTGCAAGACTTACTCGCTGCTGCTCGCCGCCAGACAATTCTGCCGGACGGTTCTGCGCTTTGTCGCGCAGACCCACAAGACCCAAAATATAATTAACTCTCTTTTTGACAGCCGCAGGCCGCGCCCCGATAACTCTCATGGCAAACGCCACATTGTCAAAAACAGACATCTTGTCTATGAGTCGAAAGTCCTGAAAGACAATGCCCATTGTTCTGCGAAGATACGGAACTTTTCTTCGCTTCATGTGAGTAATATCTTCTCCGTTAACTATTATTGTACCTGAAGTAGGCTCTTCCTCCTTCATGATAAGCTTCAAAAAGGTACTTTTGCCCGCGCCCGACGCGCCTACCATGAACACAAATTCACCCTTTCCGATATTGATGTTCACATCATTGAGCGCGCTCGTTCCGTTGGGGTATACTTTTGAAACATTTTTAAACTGTATCATAGTGTAATATTCGCCACCTTTTTTTAGTATGCTCCTAATACTGCAGATCATTCACACACAGCTGTAAAGCACGATGCAGAGTGACGCATTCTTGCATCTGATGCTTTTGGTTTGTGACATACTCCCGCCGCCTACGCTTCGCTTAGAGGGTGCGGGTCTCCTGTGGAGACCTTTGCAAAGCAAAAGCACCGACCGAGC
>CADCOF010000126.1 GCA_902802975.1 uncultured Ruminococcus sp.
AAAGTCGGTGTTCTTATCGTTGCTGTACTTGAGTGCCTCTTTCAGGTTGCTTTCGGCGTTTACATACCAGCCGCTGCCCTTGTCGATGTGGACGTCGGAGTATGTGCTGAACGAATAAAGAAGGCTGCCTGCAGCGGAGCTTAATCTCTTGTAAGACGGGAGCGTGTAAACGGAATATGCATCACCGTTGTTAAGTGAACCGGTCGTAGCGATGACCTTTGTTGCTGTTGCGGGGATCGCCGTATGATACCCGAGTGTTACGGAGCCGCTCTTGCCTGAACTAAGCTTAAGTTCGCCTATGGGATAATATCCGCTCAATGCGCTGTCGTTGTCTGCCCAATACAGCTTGTATGTTGCGCTTGAGTCTGCTGTGAGAGTGATAGTTCCCTGTGCATAACCTGCTGTATCTTTAAAATCGCCCGTAAACGAATAGCTGAGTTTTCCGTTATTGGAATATCCCTGATCATAGGTAGTTTTTGTGCCGAGAAGAGTGTAGCAGCTGTTTTGAACGACCGTACCGTCGATGTTCTCATGCAAAGTGAGAATGTCGATATATGTATCCGGGTTAGCTACTACCGGACTGCGCTGACACAAGTAAACGTAATCGGTGCCGTTATTCGTCTTCTTTCCGAGATATGCCACCGGCACAACGCTCACGCCTACAATATTGCCGTATACGCTGTCAAATACAGACTCTGCGTCGGTCGGCATCTCGCCCTGTGAAAGAACAGTCACTACTTCCATACCGCCATCTACGGGATATTCGGGCAGATTTATGGTGTGGTCGTGTTCGTAATCGGCAATATTGAGATCCTCCACATTACTGATCGTGCAATTGTTCTGCGGGTCCTGATAGACCGTAACGAATTTGAGTGTGGTAAGGTCGTCCTGTGAGTTGGAATCCATTCGGCAGATGAACCGGTAATTATACCCGGCAACGACTTGTTCTCCGTAACAAGCAAGAGGAGTCAAGGCGCCGCCCTGATAGGTCTGCACTGCGTTGCTGAACGCTTCCGCGGCATAAGATGGGATATTGCTGCTGGGGACGTAGGTGTTGGCTTGTGACGCTTCGGGAGCAGTCTCTGCCAGTGCAGTCAAGCTTGCGGCGGGTATTGCAGACGCAATTATTGTAGCCGAAAGAAGAGCTGCGAACACTCGCGAGTGGGTCTTGGGTCTCATAAAAAATCATCCTTTCTGTTTTTATTTTTATATTTTTGTGCCGAGTGCTAACAGTTTTATTATAACACATTTTACTAAAATAGTAAATATCTGTTTCAAAAATTTGATAAAATAATAATTAAACTATAAATGGGCAAAAAAGTAACGCGCTCAACAAATGTCAAACGCGTTACTGTGTCCGGCGACTCGCCGGTGGCAGGGGCAGAAGGACTTGAACCCTCGGCACGCGGTTTTGGAGACCGCTGCTCTACCAACTGAGCTATACCCCTAAGTATTAAATTTTTGACTGCTCGACTATTATATCACAATTTTTTATGATTGTCAATACCGATTTTTTATATTTACAATTTTTTTGATCTCATTCGGATAATTTTGCTTACCCGAATGAGACCTGTTATGCGCAAAATCAGTTCGAAATTGTCTGCTCTGTTTCTTTGTCGAACAGATGAATCTTGCTTACATCAAGTGCAACCTGGATAACGTCGCCGGGCTGTGCTGTAGATGTCGGGAGAACTCTGGCTGTGAGCGGAATGCCCTCTACCGTTACATACAGATAAATCTCGGCACCCATAAGCTCGGTTACTTCTACTACTGCGTTAAGAACGCCCTCGGGATGAGTAGCGATAAATTCGGGATCGTCGTAGATATGCTCGGGACGGATACCGAATGTTACGTCTGTATCTATGTAATCCTCAAGCTGATCATACTCGTTCTTCTCCGGCGGGAGAATGAGCGGATACTGAACGAAGTCAAGATAGAAGTTGCCGTCGTCTCTGAGTACAATCTTACCGTCTGCGAAGTTCATCTGCGGCGAGCCGATGAAGCCTGCAACGAACTCATTACAAGGCAGATCATAAAGATGCTGAGGAGTATCAACCTGCTGAATGAATCCGTCCTTCATAACAACGATACGAGTACCCATCGTCATAGCCTCTGTCTGATCGTGCGTTACGTAAATGAACGTTGTACCAAGTCTCTTGTGAAGTTTTGAAATCTCGGTTCTCATCTGAGCACGCAGCTTCGCGTCGAGGTTTGACAGCGGCTCGTCGAGCAAGAATACCTTAGGATCACGCACGATAGCACGTCCCAAAGCAACACGCTGACGCTGACCACCGGAAAGAGCCTTAGGCTTACGATCAAGAAGGTGATCGATACCAAGAATTCTTGCTGCTTCTTCTACTCTCCTCTTCATCTCCTCCGGGGGAGTTTTGCGGAGCTTAAGACCGAAGCACATATTATCATAAACCGTCATATGCGGATAAAGAGCGTAGTTCTGGAATACCATTGCGATATCTCTGTCCTTCGGTGCAACGTCGTTTGCAAGTACGTCGCCGATGTACAGTTCACCCTTACTGATATCTTCAAGTCCTGCGATCATACGAAGTGTTGTTGACTTTCCGCAGCCGGAAGGTCCTACGAGAATGATGAACTCCTTGTCAGCAATTTCAAGGTTGAAGTCGGTAACAGCAACAACGCCACCGTCATAAATCTTGTAAATGTGCTGCAGTGATACATTTGACATAAAAAATTAACCTCCTATATATTGTCCCAAAACGTGAGACAAACCAATTTTCAGCTTTACATATAATAATATAACAGATTTTCGGGAATTTTACCATTCCTTTTTTCACTAAAGATTTATCTAATACTTTATGTAATATTTCCAAAAATAAAAAATACTCCTCTTTTTTTAGTCAATATGACTATTATATATTACAAAAGTTTTACAGAACGTCATTTAAATATGCTGCCTGACGTGTCTTTGTGAAACCAAAAATGAATAAAAACACCCAATTATACTAAAAAGTGCCTCTCAGATTTATTCAGTAACGAATCCGCCCTTTACTTTTGGTATATTGTGTATAATTATATGCGAATTTAAACTGATATATTGTGATT
>CADCOF010000127.1 GCA_902802975.1 uncultured Ruminococcus sp.
ATTCCGCATTCCGAATTGAATTCCGCATTCCGAATTAGCAAAACAACTCCACACTAAAAAAGCGTTTAGGAAAAGATTTATGTCGTCTACTATAAATTTGAAGATAAATATTTATTTTTCTCGAAAAAAGTGGTATAATAACAGCCGAGGTGATAAATATGTCCGAAATATTTAAAATAATAAAAATAGACGAAGCTGATTTTGGCTGCGAAGGTGTTCCCGAGGGTCAGCCTATTCGTGATTCTGTAGTTATCGAAAACGAAAGTCACAATGAATTTATTATGCAGATAGAAGATTCTCTGCTCTATGAAAAAGACCTTAACGAGGGTGATAGATTTACTGTAGATGAAAATGGCAATATTGTTAAGGTAACAAACTAAATTAATCTGCATTTCCGTAATAACTATTGCAAATTCGTTACAAATGCGATACAATAGATACGGAGGTGTATGCTTGTGTCTAAGCTTTTTTCAAAAAAGAAAAAACGTCTGAAAGTCAACCGCAGTTACGATGGTATCGACCGTCCGGAAAGTACTGCCGGATTGATGGCTCTGCGTATTTTTGTCGTTTTTGTAATGATCGCTTTTATCGTTGGCACGGCTTTGCTTTTTGCGTATAATTTCAGTAAAGAAGCGGAAAACGTGACCGTTGGCCGGGTGTCCGATACGACCGGCGGCGAAGAAGGCTATTATCAGATATACGATTCCGATGTATCGTCGCAGCTCCTTGAATATTACAGCAAGTATTATCCCGCAGGCGAAAATGTCGAACCGAAGCTTGTCCAATATGAAAATATTCGCGTAAATGCGCTGATGGCAGAAAGCCTTGAACGCATGTGCAAAGCTGCATCGAATGACGGCATCATAATAGAAATAACGCGCGGATACATGACTCACTCCGAATGCGAGAGTTATTTCAGAGAATTGACTCTGCATTATGAGGAGCTGGGTGACAGCACTGCAGTTGCGCAAAACAAAGCTGCGGACATTTTTCCGCCCGCCAAAGAAAACGAATACAGAACAGGTATGCTCATAAAGCTTTCAAACAGCACGGACAGTGATTTCGAAACAAGCGGCGTTTACAAATGGATGTTCAAAAACGGTGTCAACTACGGTTTCATTAACCGGTATACCGAGGATAAAGAGGAGATAACAGGAGTTACCGGCGACACTACTGTATACCGCTTTGTCGGAACGGAAAATGCAAAAAAAATGCGTCAATTCGGAATGTGTCTTGAGGAATATGCAGAATATGTAAACGCGTCAAAGTCAAAATAAAGCAAAAAATCTCCCGACAAACCGGGAGACTTTTTTTGCTGCTTTTTATCCCTTTACGAACGATAAATTGCCCTCGTTATCGATCTCGACTATATCGCCTTTTTTAAGATCAAACTCTATTTCCGATTTCTCAATTGCAAAATACTTTTTCTCTTTGTCAATAAATATTACCATTGTACCGTCAAAACGGTCTACTTCTAATCTTCTCATTTTTGATCATCCTGTTAATTTATTATTTTTGTTTTCTATGAATAAGAATAACAAAATTTTAATTTGTTCGTCATCCTGTGCCCGCATGGGCACTATAGAGTTTATATTTGCTCATTGTTTGTGCGCGATCTGGGTGCGGCAGTATGCCGCATGCCCGCCGCCAGCAGGTCTTCTTTGGTGTAGAGGAGAGATAGTGCTGACAGCATTGCATTTGTGGTCATATACTGCGGAAAGCCTAATTTTTTCAAGAGTTCTTTTCTTCTTTGCGCACTGTTTTCTTGTCCCGTCAATCCCAATTCGTAAAGATCGGCTTTGCTCAGCGGTTCCATTTTTTCTACATTTTCACCGATAACCTCCGCGCCGCTCCTCAGCACCGCATTGATTATTATTTCGTCCGTCATTCCCTCAACTCCAAGAAGTCCTTGCTTTGAAGGCTGCTCCTTCCGTCGCTCCTTGCCCTCGATTTGTGGAACGTACGCCTGCTTCACACTGCCGCTTGCAATGGCGCCTTTCAGATAATTTCTGATCACAAGACCTGCGCCGTCGCTGTCTGTCAAAAGCACAATGCCTCTCGTTTTCGCAAGCTGCTGTATTACTGCGCGCTTTTCTTTGTCACTGAACACCCTGAAACCGCCCGTCTCGATTATCGCCGTATCAAACAGCGGAATAAGCCTCATGCGGTCGTACTTTCCTTCAACAATTATTGCTTCCTTTATTCGTATCATCGCCGCCGCTCCTCACTCGATATCATCAGCAGTTTTTGTATTAATATTTCAAGCAGAAGACGTTTAGATGTGCGTGTGCTTTTCATCGCTATGTCAGTTTCGGCAATTGCATTTATGCTTCGTCTCAGCGCGGCAGTTGTAGATGCGCGCGAATCACGTTCTGCATACCGCAGCTGTGCGTCGCTGTATTTGAACCATTTTTTCAGTTCTGCCGTTCGTGCTCCGCTCTTGATCGCCATTCTCACACGATAAATATTTACATAAGACGACGCAAGCGCAGCCATTATCCGCAGTTCATCTTCACGATTGTACAGCAGTGTATCAAGCACTCTGAACGCCTGCGCCGCTTTGTTATTTATGACGGCATTTGATAAATCATAAATTCTCGATTCAAGGTCGCGCGTTACAAGCATATCCACAATATCTTCGGTTATTTCGCCGTTGTCACCGCAGTATGAACACAGCTTTGACAATTCCATTCGCAGTCTGTTGAGATCGACTCCCACATATTCAATCAGCATGTCGGCACTTTTTGGAGACAGCACAACACCGCGCTTGCTCGCCCATGCGCTCAGCTTTGTTTTCACCGCTGCCGCAGTCAGCTTTTTGTACTCCACAACGGTGCCCTTTTTCTGCACAAGCTCTTTCAGTTTTGCGTCCTTTGCTCCGCCTGAGGCTTTCCCGTTTTCATTTTTATCGGGCTTTGTAGGGAACGTGAAAATTATAATTGTATCGCCCGCAACGTGAGACACGGTGTCAAGCAGCTTGCTCGCCTCATTTGGCTTTAGCGCGGTCATATCCAGGTCTTTCACAACAACTACGTTATAATCAGCCGTGAACGGTATCATCTGCGCCGCAGCCTCGAATTCATCGACATTTATTACGCCGGTAAATTCGTGATAATTGAACTCATCGGGCTTTTTCCCCGCAGTCTTCGCTATAAGCTTTTCGGTATAATGCGAAACGAGCAGCTTTTCGTCGCCGCATAAATAATACAGCGTTCCGAAATCGCCGCGGGATAGTATCTTCTTAAAATCAGCTTCGCCGATATTCGGCATAATACTCACCGTCCCCTCTGATCTTAATGTAAAGCGTTGACGATTCTCCGCTAAGATCAATGATCTGCGCTCCGCTGAAGAGATCGTCACGCGCGCCGTTTGTAAACACAGCGATATCGCACAATTCCGGCTTCATCGGAATATTATCGCTGCTGCCTTCGCATAGCATGACCGAAACACTGCACAGTGTGATGAGCTTGCACACAGCGTCATCGTATATATCAACGTCTATTCTGCCGCCGTCAAAGTTATACGAAAAATCTTCGCTAACGCTTACCACTTTACCGCCGCAGTATTCATACCATGAGTAGCATTTCTTTCGTATCGTATCATCTGATACGAATATTATATCGGGCTTATATTCATATGCGATTTTACGTCCGAAATCTTTTGTGTATCCGTTTTGTGAAGTGTCTATTAAAAATTCCGGATACGTATACTGCGAAAATGTCTGCCTGATTTTGGTGTAATCTTGTGACGTGCCCGCGCATGATGCAGCTCCGTATCCGTAAGGCGTATTAATAACAGCCGTTACACCGTCTTGAGAATTCATTATGTATATTTCATATGTATCTGAATTGTATATGATTCTTGAAATAAATACTATTGCCGTTACGCCCACTGTTATAAATGCGATATGCTTTGTGTACTTTTTATTCTGCGCAAAAATATATACGCCTGCGATCAGCGCAAATGCCGATAACACGCAATATCCAAGAAAACGATCAGGTATCTGTACAAACGAAAACGGAAGATTCGCAAATAAATGCGCGCACCAAAGAACATACCGCGCTGCTGCACCTGCCGCCAGCATCGGAAGCGCGCTCAACCGCAGCGAGATCAGCGCAGTGACAGCAGCCACACCCGAAAACAGCATCAAAAAGCCTGTGACCGGTATTATCATGAGATTCGCAGCGAGCGTATACGGTGAGAACACGCCAATCGGAATTGCGACAAACGGCACCGACCCCAATATGCCCGCTATTGATGAAGACAGCAGCGACACGAACGACTTCTTTTCTGTGCTTTTTGCTTTAAGCGTGCCGCACAGGTATGTATATATCCGCTTGCCGAAAATTATTTGAGCGGCGGCAGCGGAAAACGACCACAGCAAACCGATATCGCCGCCGGCATATGGATCCACGCACAAAACGATTGCCGCAAGTCCCAGCGTGTTGAGCGGGTCGGCAGTACTGTTGAACACTTCCGCTAACATAGCTGCAATAAAAATGACCAGTGCCCTGCGCACAGGGTAGCCGAACCCCGTCATCACAGCGAAAAGCAGTACCGCCGAAAAACGCACAGCACACGACACATATTTATTTTTGATGAATATATTTGTAACTGTAAATACAATGCCCGCTGCAATAGCCAAGTGCATTCCCGACACGACAAGCAGATGCATTATGCCCAGTCCTCGAAATTCACGCTTGATACTGCTTGTGATATATTGCCGCTGTCCTGTCAAAACCGCGCTGCATAGTGACGCCTCATCATAAGAAAGTACGGAAAACAGCGCATTGATTAACTTGTTTCTGAACGTATATATACGCTTTATAAAAGGCGGTGAATCATTCTTTGAATATGAAAGGTACAGTTTATCATACTTAGATACATATGTTTGAAGAAAAATATGACGCGAATTATAATATGAAGAATAATCAATGCAGTTGTCGTCAGGCGATATTCGTGACAGCACGCATTTACCGGAAACGCAGTCGTACATTTCACTGTTTGTTGTGGAGTCGGTAGAAATTTTGATATTCAGACGCGCTGCGTTTCCGTTTATCGACGTTGTTTTGACCGTGAAAAATGTTGTTGTTCCGTAGGTATACGGCGTTTCGGTGATTATACCGTCAAATACTACCTGCTGTTCGTTATATTTCGAAATGATCGGCTCACGCCAAAACGTATCCGCGCATAATAAAACACTTGCAGCTGCAGCGGCACTCAGCATAAAAACCAGTGGTGCGGCGGTGTTTTTACCGAAAAACTGCCGCAGGCAAAACAGCACTGCGGCAAAGCCTGAACAAACAGCCGCCAGAATCGCGGGCGGCGTATGGCAAAGAGCCGCCGTGGACGAAGCAGCCAACACGCCGAATCCAACGCACGCAAGCGGTCTTTTCATAAGATAGCTCCCTGATAACTATAGATAGGCAAAAATATCATTTCGGGAACAACGGAAGCGTCTCAAGGAAAATAATGTCGTCACGCTCGGCAGCGTCGCCTTCTGCAAGGACAGCGGCCTTGCCGGCGATAATACCGCCCGAACTGTTTACTATTCCCTCAAGTACTTTCAGTGATGCGCCTGTGCTGATAACGTCGTCAACGATCAGAACGCGTTTGCCGCGGAGGCGGTCTGCTCTTTCCTTTGAAAGATAAAGCTTCTGGGTTGCCTTTGTGGTAATAGAATTTACCTCAAACGAAATAGGCTCCGTGTCGTACACTTTGATGGACTTTCGTGCAATCTCATAATCGCCGCAGCCCTGGCGCGCCATTTCGTAACAAAGGGGTATACCTTTTGCCTCGGCAGTCAGAACGACGTCATGTTCGGGGCATTTTTTGAGCAGCGCAGCCGCAGCCGCAGTTGTGATTTCAACGTCGCCGAACATAACAAAAGCAGCAATGTCAAGATGCTCGTTTACTTCGCAGAGCGGGAGTTCTCTTTCTAATCCCGCAATTTTCATTGTATAAGATTTCATATTAAATTAAACCACTTTCTTTTTAACACACGTCTGATCTTTCAAATGATCTTATCGCCCATTGTTTTGCCTGCAAGCATATGAAAATGAATATGCTTGACAGTCTGACCCGCATCTTCACCGCAGTTGTTGATAATGCGGTAACCGTTATTTACTCCCAGCTTATCGGCAATGATCTTAGACGCCAAAAACGCTTTTCCGACAAGCTCCGCGTCCTCTTCCGCAAGTTCATACGCGCTGACGATATGCTTTTTGGGCACAATAAGAACATGAACGGGCATTTGAGGATTCAGATCATTAAAAGCAGTAATAAACTCGTCCTCATACACTTTCTCGGAAGGGATATTGCCTTTGATTATTTCACAAAAAATACAATCCATATACTATTCTCCTTTTTTAAAGCCATTATGGCATTTTCTTTATATTCAACATCTATATCATATCACATACAACAAACAAAGTCAATCATTTATGTCCCCGCACCGGCGTGTCGCCGGTGACAATACGCGCAAATAGTTTTTTGTAATACCAACTAAAAACCCGCGTCCAACCAAATTGCTGGGCGCGGGCTATATATAGTAAACGTCATAAAAAAATTCCTATTAAATATTGAGAATTAGTTCGGATAGAGTAGTTGTTGTATAGCTCAAAGCTATTAGC
>CADCOF010000128.1 GCA_902802975.1 uncultured Ruminococcus sp.
GGATAAGATTATTGTATCACAAAGCTACGCTTTAGGCAACCTTAACCCACCGTCTAAAGCCGGTGGGATTGCGGTTGCCATTTTTTCAAAAATAATGTGCGAAGAAAAATTACTTTGTATAGTCACGTTTTCCAAACAATGCAGAACCTACTCTCACCATATTTGCTCCGCACATAATAGCCTCGCTGTAATCATCGCTCATACCCATTGATAGTATATTCATAGATACATTATCTGTCTTTTTTGTCGAAATGTCAATGAACAATTTGTGCATTTTTTCAAAATATTTCACGATCTCTTGTGATGTTTCACAAATCGGCGGTATAGCCATTAGTCCTTTTACCGAAATCCCCTTCATTTCGCTTATTTCTCCGATAAGTTCATCAAGCATTTCGATCTGTACGCCCGATTTACTCTCTTCCTGCCCGACATTCACCTCGACCAAAACGTCCATCACAATGCCGTTTTCAATGGCTCTGCGCGATATCTCGCCGGCAAGCTTTGCGCTGTCAACCGATTGTATAAGCGACACCTTGTCGATTATCTGGCGCACTTTATTTGTCTGAAGTCTTCCGATAAACTGCAGCTGTGCATTATTCAGGTCATACTCGTCATATTTTGAAAGAAGCTCCTGGACTCTGTTTTCTCCTATATATCGGAGACCAAGCGATATGGCGTGATTTATCACAGCCGGCTGTACAGTTTTAGTTGCCGCCAAAAAAGTGATATCCTTACGCTGTCTTCCGCTTTTCACAGCAGCCTCGGCGATTTTTTCTTCAATATATTTGTAATTTTCTTCAACGTTATTAAGCTTTTGAAAAAGCAAGTCATCTGACAATTTTTCCACTGTAAAGCTCCTTTCCCCTGACAACAACTGTATCATGCAGTTTAATTGTTTTACCATTCAATAGTTCCTTGTCGGTAGTATCGTCGCTGCATATTACAAAATCGTTGTCTGAATAAATGATCTTCACCTGAACAAATTCGAGGCGTTTTCCATACAAAACATACACGCCCTGAACCTTCTCGTCATGCGGTTCTCCAACTGCGTTTCCCGCCTCGTCATAATCCTGCACGGAGATATAGTCGTCGTGTATTGCGCTGCGGCTTATACGCAGACCTTTGTATGTATATGTTTTAATAGAAATATTTTCGCGGCGAATATCCGCAAGCGTACCGTCCATGTAGTCGCTCTTCAAAACGAGAAGACCGTCAGACACAGCGGAACTTTGGTTTACTCCGATAACTGTAGCCGGTATACTGCCCGACATGACGCGTGGGATGGACACCGACACGACTCTATCGCCCGACGCAATTGTCAAAGCCTGCTCGCCGGTTACGGGACAAAGCAGATACCAATTTATGGTAGTTATCACACGTCCTACCGCGTCCGACGGCGGGTCTTTACGCACTGCCTTCTTAACATCGTCTGCTTTCATTGACTCTGCCTTTGAATAATCAAACGAGTTTTCAAAGCCGTCAAGTCTTGAAGAGAAGAACCCGGAATGCTTGCTTTTTACTCTGCCCAAGCCCTCGGATAATCTTATCTCATCGAGCTGCGACTGAAGTTCGTCGATTCTTGAGTTGAAATTAGCCGAGCCGCCGGTAACAACAGTACGCTCATTAAATAATCTAAGCAGGTTTAATTTATATTTATTGACGCTTGTCAATTTATTCTGCGCCGTATCATTTTTGAAGTCAGTAATTTTTTTCTGGATTTGCACGTCTACCGTATCAAGATCGACAAAAAGGCTGTCGTTGGAACCTGTCATATTTCTGAGAAGAGTCAGCTCGTTATTTATATCGTTATAACGCTGCCAATTTTCCACCTCGACTTCCGATCCAAAGAGTCTGGCAACAGAACCGCCTGCGTTTATCTTTTCACCGTCGTCCACTGTATATGAGATAATACCTTTTTTAGAATTGGTAATATACTCCTCGCTACGAACAGCAAAAGCCTCGACGTCCAATCCGTCGTTATACTCGAAGAAATCGGCTTGTTCCGTTTCCATAACGCTGAAATTCGATGTATACAGCACCATAGAAAAATATGTCATCAAAAACAGCAGAAACACGCCGAACAGCACACGTCTTATTATTTTTCGCCTTTTGTGAATACGTCTGCGCTTGGCGCGGCGGCGTTCGTGACGTTCCCTGATTATTTCAGATTCATTCTCCTCACTTTGGGGCATATCAAATTCTTCGTCCATACTCTCCTCCA
>CADCOF010000129.1 GCA_902802975.1 uncultured Ruminococcus sp.
GGTGGAGACCTCTGCGAAGCAGAAGCACCGACCGAGCCGGCAGGCGAGACGGTGTCACAAGGTACGTAGTACCTTGTGACGGAGGGGGTCCAATCTGCGACTTTTGGCACAGTCTGAATTTTTAATTATGCAGCACATAATTAAAAACCCGCGCCCAACATTAGTAGGGCGCAGGTGAAAATGATGGCACGTCTCCGCTGTTTATTCTTCGTCTTCGTCTTTTGCGTTTATAGAATCCTCAGTCAGCGTGCTGAAATCAAATTCAAGTTTCTTTCCGCAGCTCGGGCACTCTACGCCGCCGTCAAGCAGTACATCTTCAGACACGCAAATATCGTCGCCGCACTTGGGACAGTGTACCTCATAGTATTCAGCGTCTTCGTCAAAATCGTCAAGCTCGATATCGTCATCTTCATCGTAAAGATCATCTTCAACAATGGACAGATCCTGATCTATCTCGTCAATCTGATCTGCAAGTTCATCATAAAGCTCCGACAACTCATCTATCTCATCTGCAAAATCTCCCAGTACGTCAATTATAGCTTTGAGAACTTTTGCTGTGTCGTTGTCTTCGCTAAATTTCAATCCGTCCATTAAGCCTTTAAGATATGCTACTTTTTCATTTGCGTCCATATTACGTTCCGCCTTTCTGTTTTGATCATTAGATCGAGGACATTAAGCCCTGCCGAGATACTCGCCCGTTCTTGTGTCGATCTGGATCGTCTCGCCTTCGTTGATAAACAGCGGTACTCTTACCTCTGCGCCTGTCTCAACTGTTGCGGGTTTTGTTGCGTTTGTTGCTGTGTCGCCCTTAACGCCCGGCTCTGTTGCGGTTATGGTAAGCTCTACAAAGTTCGGCGGCTCTACACCGAATACGTTGCCCTTGTATGAAAGAATTTTGCATACCATGTTCTCTTTTACAAACTTGAAGTTGTCACCCAGCTTATCCTTGCCGATAGGAATCTGCTCCCATGTCTCTGTATCCATGAAGTAGTAAAGATCGCCGTCTGCATAGCTGTACTCCATGTCTTTTCTCTCAATATATGCTGTAGGATACTTATCGTTCGGGTTGAACGTCTTCTCCACAACTGCACCTGTAATAACATTTCTGATCTTTGTGCGGACAAAAGCAGCACCTTTGCCGGGCTTTACGTGCTGAAATTCGATAATAGAAACAACCTGACCGTCCATCTCGAAGGTAACGCCGTTTCTGAAATCACCTGCTGAAATCATTTGAAAATCCTCCTGCTAAATATTCCGGGCGCGTCCACTAACAAAAATAGAACAACACCCAATATCATTTTTTATTATACTATAGTCAAGCAAAAAATGCAAGTTTTTTCTTTTTATCATTGTAATTGTTGTGAAAAAAATATAGTTCTCACTTGATTTTTTACTGTAGATAAGTTATAATTAATCATAAGATGGGCTTGAACGCTTTTCTTGTACTTTTACAGAAAAGGAGAATGATATATGAGTTTTGAAAACGCTGTTGTTTTGGCAAAAAGACCAAATAAAACAATTTATCGTGACGGCGATACGGTTATAAAAGTTTTTGAAGAGGGGTTCTCAAAAGCCGATATTCTCAATGAAGCACTTAACCATGCGAGAATTGAAGAGACCAATCTTAATATTCCCCACATCACCGGTATCAATATGGTTGACGGAAAATGGGCTATTTTTACGGAGTATATAGAAGGTAAAACACTTTCTCAGCTGATGGAAGAGTCCCCTGCGAAATTCAACGAGTATCTCGATCTCTTTGTTGAACTTCAGCTTATTGTTCACGATCAGCGTCAGCGTCTTCTCAATAGCTTGAAGATAAAAACTGCACGAAAGATCGATGAAAGCGACCTCAATGCTACTATTCGCTATGAACTTCAGACAAGACTGCAGTCTATGCCTAAGCACCACAAAGTATGCCACGGAGATTTTATTCCCAGCAATATTATTATCAAGGAAGACGGTACTCCGTTTATCCTCGACTGGGCGCATGCGTCACAGGGCAATGCGGCTGCCGACGCAGCTATTACGTACCTCAAGTTCAAGCTTCACGGCGAAGACGAAACCGCAGAGAAGTATCTGAGGCTTTATTCGATTAAGAGTGATACCGCAAAGCAGTATATCCAAAAGTGGATACCGATTGTAGCTGCTACGGAGTCACTTCACGGCACGGAAGAAGAACGCAATATGCTTTTGAGCTGGGCTGATGTTGTTGACTGGCAATAAGTTAATTATGCACCGCTTCGCATCAAGCGGTGCTGTTTGGATTTTACCTGTGAAGATTTGTGGAGGCGTCAATGCAAATACTTGTTGTGTCGGATACTCATGGTGATTACAGAACTTTGCACAAATTAATCGCATCGAAATCGAATATCGGTATAGTTATATTTTGCGGAGACGGTGCAAGCGATCTGAATGAGGTTTCACGATATTTCCCCGAAAAAACATTTATTGCCGTTAAGGGGAATAACGATTGGAGCTGCCGTTTCCCGATGAAAGAGGTTCGCAAGATCGAAAATCACACATTCTACATAACACATGGTCATCTTGAACACGTAAAATATGGGCTTGGAGATTTGAAAGCAGCGGCGCGCCGACAGAATGCCGATATTGTGCTTTTCGGGCACACACATGTTCCGTATACAGAATATGACAACGGAATGTGGATTATGAATCCCGGCTCTCTTCGCAGATTTGACTTGAGCTATGGTCTTATAGATATCCGCGGTACACAGGTACTTATTAATACTGCCACTTTTTGACAAAATATATTTATCGATATGATTTGGGTATAATATATACGAAAAATAAATTTAAGAGTTGAGATTTGAGAGTTGAGAGTTCAGACTGTGCCAAAACAAAAAACATCGCCGAAATATAACCCATCCGTCACGTCTGAATTCGCAATGCAGACTGTGCCAAAACAAGAAATTGCCGAAATAACCCCTCCGTCACGTCTGCTTTCGCAGCCGTGCCACC
>CADCOF010000130.1 GCA_902802975.1 uncultured Ruminococcus sp.
CATAAATATGTTTGTAATAAAAATATCACCCGCGGCAGGCATGCGCCTGCAGGCAATACGCGCTCATAAATATGTTTGTAATAAAAAATATCACCCGCGTCTTACATAATGTATGGCGCGGGTGAAAAAGTTTATATTAGCCATATAGTTCGTGCGCGTATCTGCGTGTGGGCACATGCCTGACGCGGCGAAGACTATCGTTAAGAATAACAGCTCGACGGAACTGCCTGCAGGCGCATGCCTGCCCGCTAGAATTCAGGGATAAGACCGATTGACTTTCTCAGGATTCTTAAAGCGTCGCTTGATGTGATTATACCGTCAAAATTCACATCGCAGTTTTTAATTTGAAGATTGTTCATATCAACAAGTCCAACAGATTTTCTCAAAACGTATAAAGCGTCCGACGCAGTAACTGAAAAATCATCATCAGCATCACCGAAAATATCACTGCTCGCAACCGCTTTTATAACAAGCGTGCCGCCAATGTTGTCATTGTTTGCAGCGTATATATCTACAAGATCATACACGTTGTCACCGTTAATGACAAAACTTTGATTCCTTCTTTGATTCGGTTTGAATACATATTCGTTGCTTCTGTTGGTCAGCCATTCGTCAACGCCCATCTGCGCAAAACCGCCTTCTACATTCGCCGTGTCAAGCTCCACCGCTATTGCAGCTTTGCCTGATACTTCTATAGTTCCCGATACATCAACATTGATATAGCCGCCGTATGGAGTAACTCCGCTTGCAAGGTGTGTCCATCTGCTTCTGTCTGTCACAGGCTTTCCGTTTTGAAGTGGAATGTAATATACCGTGTAGTCCGCGCCTGCTGTCTGAGCTTCAAATATTACTCTCTGCAGATATTTGTGTTCATCGTCAAAATGATATACATTTGCAAATGTGACATTTTTCAGCTTTTTGCCCGTGCTGCTGTCGGAAATATACGTAAAATAAGTCGCGCCGTATTTCTCTTTTTGATACAGCCTGTCGTATTCGTTCATTGTGCGAATGCTTGTAAAAGCAAGATTTGCGCCCCAGTAAGACGAATCAAGAATAAAGTAATCATAATACGATATCCAAGTGTAGCCGTTGTCGCCTTTCTGATCGCCCCAACTGTTTTTTGCAAGCCATGCCCCGTCATATGGCGGCTGATTTTCAGCCTTGAATTTTGTGCGCGGGTAGTTATCGTCCCAGCCTATAAGAGTTATCGCATGACCGGAGAAACTAGCAGGCATGGTGTTTTGATAGTAATTTGATCTGTTATCGGCATATCCCGAACCGTTGTTGTATGAAGTCGCAACGCCGCCGTAGTTGTATATGGCATGTTTAACTGCGTCAACGTCGTTGTTAACATACATAATGCCGGTAACGCCAAAAGGAACATCTCCCGACTCCATATTTTCGGGAACCGAATTATTTCCGCTCATCAAATACGGAAAATCGCTTTCAAGCTTCGGTCCCTGCCACGACGCAAAGTAGCCCGCAGATATCTTGCTGTAGCCTCCGTATGACAAGCTGGGACACATCCAGCCTATACCGTCGCTGTTGTACGCCTTTGACGCCCACCATGTCAGGTGCTGTTCGGAAAAGTCATTGTCACCTCGCCCCTCTTTTGACAGTGCTGCCTCAAGCGCGCCAACGCCCGAAAAAGCCCAACAGGTGTTGTAGGAACCCTGATTGCGAACGGAAGTAGTCTTCGTTCTATATTGTGACGGCAGATCATTGCTGCCAACAGGTTCATTCATAGGTGCGCCCGATGGGATAAGCGTTGAATTTTTGCCGTCAGTGTGGACGTATTCTTCAATCGCGCCCGATGTCTCGGTCGGAACAGCGAATATCTTCTGCATAACAATAATTGGCTTTTTTGCGGTAAACGCAGAACCGGTCGCAATTGCTAACGCAAGGAAGAGCCCGATATATTTAGAAACGGCAGTATGATTCATATGATACCTTCTTTCTACAAGTAACAGATTAAGTCTGCGTAAAGGGAACCATCTTTTAGATTTTATTATAACAAAAAACCAAGCGATTGTAAATATAAATTTGCAGACAAACAAAAACAGACCGCCGAAGCGGTCTGTTTTTGGGTCTAACATCTAACATCAAAATTACAAGGAAAAAGCTAAATTAATTAATCAATCACTGCATCGCCTGTATCGCCAAGCAGGTTGAATCTGAACAGCTTGCGTTCATCGTCAGGATTTTCTGCGATGATGTAAGCCTCTGCGATTTTACCACCCTCAATAAGCTGAGTCAAGCCAACGAGCTGGCAAAGCTTACTTCTGAGGTTGAGGTGATCGCCCTCTTTTGTTACCAAGAATACGTTTCCTTCGCAAGTGTCAAGCACGGCAAGGAACTTCGTAACGTCAACGTCATGTAATTCAAGAATAGGTGACATATATATTCCTCCTTAATATAATTCGTGCCTACTTTGATTTTTTTCTCATTTCGGAAATCCGGCAGGTTTTCGGTTCGTTTTTCGTTTCCCTCAACCTGTGATTTTATTATATCACAAATTTTGGAAATGTCAACAAATATTTTAAAAAACTTTGTGCAACTGCAATATCTGTATGTGAATTATAGATAAATTTAACATGAAAATTTTATGCAACTTTCACAATAATAGTTCTTTTTAAGAAAATAAGGTTACAATTAATCATGTATAATTTATGAATAAACTGAAAAAAATCATCGTAAAAAATGACAGTTTTGTTGCATTTGCCGTTTTTTCATCTTGCGGCGACCATGCGACCACGGGCAGATACGCGAACCAACTTCAATTATTTATACAACTTATCGCTCGCGGCGAGGACTATCGTTAAGAATACAGCACGACGGAACTGGGAGCGGCGGTTGGAAACTGTCCCCGACGGCACGCTGCCCGCAGGCAATCAATATAACGCTTTTTCAAGTGCTTCGCAGTTTTGTTCCATCAGCTGTATGTAAGTTACTCCATCTAAAAACTGCTTCATCGACACGGTATGACACGAATTGAACGTCAGTACCTCTGCGTCTGTACTTTGTGCTATGGTTTCTGCTACCTTGCCGTTCGACATTTCGATTTTGAACACAACCGGTATCTCTTCTTCACGAACTTTTTCTATCAAAAAGGCTACTGTTCCGGCAGATGGCTCGCTTTGTTCTGCGCAGCCCGGAAACGCCGCGTAATACTCAAGACCAAATTCGTCCGCAAAATACCGCGCGGGGAATCTGTCTCCAAAAACTATAGTATCCCGGGCTCCACCCGACACTGTCTGCGATATGCGTTTTTTAAGTGAGGACAGTGAAGACAAGTACTTCTCGCAATTCTCTATATACACCGCGGAATTTTCTTCGTCAACTTCACAAAGTGCGTCTGTAATCGCCTGCGATACTACCTGCGCGTTGTCGATCGACATCCAGACATGTTCGTCCATTTCTTTGGGTTCTGCGTCGGCTGTTTCTTTTTCTTCTTGTTCTTCTTGTTCTTGTTCTTCGGTTTCCATGCCTTCAACCGTCTCTTCTTCAACCGTGTCACAAATATCCATCATATTTATTATTTCTATGTCTTTGGTATCAAATGACCCCAAAATACCGTCAACCCACGACTCGGACTCACCGCCTGCATAAATGAAAATATCTGCATTTTGAATTTTAATTATATCCTGAGGCGTTGGCTCGAATGTGTGAATCTCTTCGCCGGGTTCTACCAAAAGCGTTATATCGGCGAGATCGCCCGCAAGCTGCCTTGAAAAATCATATTGCGGGAAAATGGTCGCAACGATGCTGAGCTTTTCCGGCTTGTCGCTCGTTTGTTTTTTGTCATTGTCAACTTTGGGTCTCTGAGGAGAACAGCCGCCCAATACAGACAAAATAGTCAATGCGGCAGCAATTCGTTTAATCATCTTTTTTACGTTTCTCACAGCAATTATCCTCCGGTAAATCTGTAATATGAAAATGAATTTCAATTTCGCTTTCGCTTTCACATTATATCATTATCACTTCGATTTGTCAAGTATAAAGAATAACAGTTTCACGGCTTTTGAACGATTAAACAAATGGTGAACTGAGCCGCTATTTCCACTAACGTTCGGCACATTGGTGACGTCTTGCTTACGCTCGCCGTCACCTTGTGCCTGATTTTTTGTTATCACCGGTTACAAATTTTTGCTTCGCTTGCAATTACTTTTTCTCTTTCTTACTATAAATGAGCAAATGTTGAATTGTTCGTCATTTTGTATAACTCCCTCAGTCACCTTCGGTGACAGCGTCTCACCGACCGAACCGGCAGTGGAGACGGTGGCACGCCGCAGTCGTGACGGAAGGAGTAAAACAAGAAATTTTTGTGCATTTTGATTTTTTTGCTCATTTATAGTATTAATCAATATTTTTACTCATTCAAAAGCTGTGACTAAGCTGAAAAAACTCTTGACAACCGAAAATCAATGTGATATAATCAAAAAAGCAATAAAGCAGGACGGTCAGCGTCTTCACCTGTGGGGTGTCGTCTGCACGGGTCAATACCACTTCAAACTGCACCCGAACAGCGGGTGGGTTTTTTCGGTTTTGGCAGCAGACGTGATTTATCGTCTGCATTTTTTATTGACAAATTGGTTAATCGGTTATGGAGGTGCTTAACATTAGCAAGAAGGAACTTTACATTAATGAGGAGATCCGGGGAAAGGAACTGCGTGTTATAGATTCCGATGGTTCACAGCTGGGTATTCTCACTTCGCAGCAGGCTCTCGCTCTCGCAGAAGAGAAAAATCTCGATCTGGTCATGATCTCGCCGCAGGCAAAGCCGCCCGTATGCAAAATAATGGATTACGGCAAGTATCGCTTTGAACAGGCAAGACGTGAGAAGGAGAAACGCAAAAATCAAAAGGTTGTCGATATAAAGGAAGTGCGTCTTTCGCTCAATATCGAGACCCACGATTTCAACACAAAGCTTAATCATGCCTTGAAGTTCCTGGGCAAGGGCGACAAGGTGAAGGTTTCAATTCGCTTCAGAGGCAGAGAAATGGGTCACCCCGAGTTGGGTCAGGCTATACTGGAGAAGTTTGCCGACGCGTGCGCCGAGGCAGCTGTCGTAGAGAAGCAGCCTAAACTTGAGGGGAGAAGTATGCTTATGTTCCTTGCTCCCAAGCCGACAAAGTGATAATAAGGAGGAAATAATTATGCCTAAGATCAAGACACACAGCGGCGCAAAAAAGCGCTTTAAGCTTTCAAAAACAGGAAAGGTTATTCGTGCTCACGCAAATAAGAGTCATATTCTCAACAAGAAGACTACTAAGCGTAAAAGAGGATTGAGAAAGACAACTGTTGCCGATAAGACAAATGTTGCTCAGGTAAAGAGACTCATTCCTTACAAATAATATGGGACTAAAATAAGAAAACCACGATATGGAGGTAATATAAATGGCTCGTGTTAAGGGTGCGATGATGACTCGCAAGAGAAGAAAAAAGGTATTGAAGCTTGCAAAAGGTTATTGGGGTGCAAAGAGCAAGCACTTTAAGATGGCGAAGCAGGCTGTTAATAAGTCGGGCAATTACGCATACATCGGACGTAAGCAGAGAAAGAGAGATTTCAGAAGACTTTGGATTGCTCGTATCAACGCTGCATGCAAGCTCAACGGTACAAACTATTCAACATTCATGAATGGACTCAAGAAAGCCGGCATTACGCTTAACCGCAAAATGCTTTCCGAGATCGCAATCGCTGATCCTCAGGGCTTTACAAAGCTCGTGGAGCAGGCTAAAAAGGCTCTCGACTAATACTTAACATCCGGCACTCGAGGGCGCGTCCCTTGGGTGCTTTTTGTCAATTCGCAATGCGCAATGCGAAATTCGCAATTAATGCTCGCTGTGAGTTTTTCACTCCCGATCACAATTTTTCGCACTGCAAAAAAACTATTGTCGTATTGATAAACTATCGTTTTTTAAAAATAATTGCGAATTGCGAATTAAAAAATCCGGTGGTATATAATGAACTTAGATAATGACAACAAATTGGCTGCCGAGGAGGATATTATTCTCGAAAGTGCGGAGCCGCTGCAGGCGGAACATTCGCCGGTGCTGCGTGTACTTATCGCGGTGGGCTGGATGGGCATTCTGGCGGGAGTTATGGGTGCGCTGGCGGCACTTTTTGCGCTTGCGTCTGCCGGGAAGGGCGGCGACAGGCTTATGTGGTCGGTGAGCGGCGCGGTTATGTGCGGCGTAATTGTGTGTGTTTTGTCGTTTGCTGACCGAAAAAATCAACGCAAGTTTGAATTGAAAGAAAAAGAAATGATGGACAATGCAGCTGTGTACAAGGGTACAATAACAGCTGCGGAAAAGCATATAAAGAAAATAGCATATGCAAACCAAATATTTGAAGAAATAACATGGCAGTTTGCTGTCGAATATAAAGATGAAAACGACAATACCGTCACTGTGAAAAGCGGGCGGTATGTGAATGATATATCGAAATCGCTTGCGAATCCTGATGTTGACGTATATATAAAAGCAAATGGAGAGAGCGTGATCGAGGGCATACAAATTGCGAAAAAGGGCGACACGATCAAGCAGCTTGATGTTGTGACGGTCGAGGAAGGATAAATAATGATAACTGCGAAAGACAACGATACCGTAAAACGCGTAACGAAGCTTTCGAAAAGTGCGGCTTTTCGAAAAAAATGTGGGCAATTTTTAGCTGAGGGCGTAAGACTTTGCAAGGATGGCGTTGTTTCCGGTGCAGCCCCCGAAGTATTTGTATATACTGCTGAATCTAAAAATAAATACAGTGAAGAATTTGAGCTTATTGCACAAGCGTCAAGCAGAATTTGCGAAGTATCTGCGGACATTTTTGCAAAAATGAGTGATACAAAATCTCCGCAGGGTTTTCTTTGCGTATTTAATATGCTTGACAAACAGAAAAATATTGGTAGAATAAATAACAGAGGTATTTATCTTGCGTGTGAACGGCTTCAGGATCCGTCCAATTTGGGTACGATACTCAGAACTGCGGAGGCACTGGGCGTTGACGGCGTGATTCTATCGGACGACTGCTGTGATGTTTATTCGCCGAAAGTTGTCCGCGGGAGCATGGGTGCAGTGTTTCGCCTGATGATAAATATCCCTGATAATTTTGTGGAATATATAAAGGAACTCACACAGAGTGGTATCATCACATTTGCATCAACGCCGCGAGATGCGCTTGACGTAACCGAAGTCGATGTGACAAGCGGCGTGATGCTCATAGGAAACGAGGGCAGCGGACTTAGCACCGAGGCGATAAACGCCTGCAAATACAGAGTCATGATACCAATGAAAGGTCGCGCCGAATCTCTCAACGCCTCTGCCGCCGCTTCAATACTCCTCTGGGAAATGGCGGGCGGGCATGCGCCCGCAGGCAGTTCGCGCTCCTGATTTATTCGAGACGGAAGTATAGA
>CADCOF010000131.1 GCA_902802975.1 uncultured Ruminococcus sp.
ATCACAACGACAATAGTTTGTGCAGTGTGAAAAATTGTGGTCGAGAGTGATGGACTCAGATCGAGCATTAATTCCGCATTCCGCATTCCGCATTCCGCATTGCTCATTGCTCATTGCGCATTCCGCATTCCGAATTAGCAAAACAACTCCACACTAAAAAAGCGTTTAGGAAAAGATTTATGTCGTTTACTATAAATCTATTTGTACAAAATAACGAACAATTTCAAATTTGCTCATTTGTAGGATATTAGTTATTAGTTGTTAGATTTAGATCAAATCAACTGCCAATCACCAATTATCAGCTAAAAATCACCAATTACTATACAATTTGTTTTATTTTTAAGGTGATTTTTTAGTCGATTTTGTGAGGCGAAGTTTTATAGAAAGTATTGATATTTCAAATGATTTATGGTAAAATGATGAAAGATATATAACAGAGTTTTTTGTTGGTAGCATGTTTTGCTACATATTTGTTATTTTGTTGGTTAGTATGTAAGGGGTTACTTAACACTATAGAAAGGGGCAGTCATATATTATGTCATGGTTTAATCCGAGTCAGGAAGAGGCGGCTGATCACTATTATTCGTCGAAAAGACAATATTCGGAAGCTGCCAGCAGAAGAGACTATGCGCGCAGGCAGGAAGCGGAATGCAGCGCGGAGAAATCGAGAAATATCAATGCTATAAACAGCATGCGCAGCGATAAACTTAACTTTGAAAAAAGAATACAAGATATCAAAAAGGTAGTGGCAGTGCTTGACGGCGGTTCCGGCGGCGGTGCGCTTGCCACTTTGATCGGGGGCACAATACCCGATGTCATTTCAGACTACAATTCGTCAGCTCAGACTGCTGCGGGAAGTTACAGAGAGGCTATAAGATGTTCCGACTGCGCTGCAGCGGATTTGTACAGCGTGTTCAGAGGAAAGTCTGTAGATGAGGATATCGAGCTTACATCGGCGGTAATGATGTTTGAGAATGAGATTCAAAGGCTTGAACAGGCTTTGGAGGATCTTCAGAATAATATTAATAATGCCATGAATAATATCGATCAGCTTACATCCAGAATTAATTCTCTTCGCATTGAACAAAGCTCTTGCAGGAGCAGAATGATCAGCAGCGCGTACGAGATGAATCATTATCGCGGCTACATATAAAATTAAAAATGTGTAAGTGCGCGGGGAGGAGAATAATATGCGAATAGAACTTAACGCCGGCGGTTTGGGCGGCGGTGCTACTATTAACGGTTTTCAGACCGATTTTAGTAAGATGATAAAAAAATCCGATCGAACAGTGTCTTCTCTTAAGATGGTCAAAGCGTTTACCAATGTTATGAATGGCGGTGTGGGTAATTTAAGAGGTGCTGTTGACAGCGTTGAAAGACGTCTGGCGGCAGAGGAACAGCGCGCCGAGAATTTAAGAACCGTACAAAGAGAAGTCAACGATTTTGTTGACGATGTACATAAGGCGGACAGAAAAGCAAAGACCATCGTCAGAAAGAATGAAAAAGAGTTTTACAGAGTGAACAAGTGGGCAAGACCGCCCGCGCCGAAGTCACAGAAGAAGCAAGGCTTGATCAGCAAAGCTTGGAATTGGCTCTGCGATAAGGGCAAGAAAGTTGTTGACGGCGTAAAGAAGTTCATCGACGGCACAATTGACTTTGCTAAGGGCGTTGTAACCACTTTGGGTAAGATCAAGGACAGCATTGTTCAGTTCTGCAAAGATCATAAGCGTGCTTTGATTGAAATTGCTATTGGCGCCGCTGTAATCGTTGTTGCTGCCGTTGCTGTAGTTGTTACAGGCGGAGCTGCGCTGGCTGTGGCTGCATGCGTGGGTGCCTGTGTTGCAGCGGGAGTCGGAGCGGCTGTTGCAGGCGGTACGGCCGCATATAAATCCTATAAGGAAAACGGTAAAGTTGACTGGGGTGAGGTCTTTGATGAATCTGCCAAAGGCTTCATGTCAGGCTCGATCTCGGGCGCAATAGGCGGATTGCTGGGACCGGAGGCAGGACCGGCGGCAAATATAATTGCATCGGGAGCCAGCGGACTTATTTCCGAGACAACTCATTCGCTGCTTGATGATGGAAGGATTGATGCCGGTGAAGGACGTGAAATCGTCAAGTCTACGGTTAGCGGATTGATTACCGGAGGTATAAGCGAGGCCGGAAAGAGTCTCTTCAAGGGTGCTTCGTCGCAAGCCACGGGTAAGGTAGTAGACGGAATTACGACGGGCGGCAAGAAGAAATTCCTCGAAGCCATGAAGGAAGGCTTTAAGGATAAATTGAAGGATATACCGGGTGATACAGCATCAGAGATTTTGAATACAGGTCTGGGTCACTTGGAAGACGCTACGGATAGAGGCGTAAGAAATGTGGTTGGTGCCGTGAAGGATATCCTCAAGAACAAAAGCGTCACATCAGGTATACCAAAGATACCGGCTATACCACCGGTAGTACCGAAGATACCAACTATACCGATTACTCCTGTTGTGCCTAAAATACCAACTACACCCGTAGTTCCTAAGCTGCCCGAAATAATAGGCGGGCGTATATCACCGAAAAAGACTCCTGTAGTGCCAAAGATAGATATAAATATCAACATTAATATCAACATTAACCCGCGGTCAATTCGAACTGTAACTTCCGGAGGTTTCACAAGCGGAGGTATTTCTTCCATAGCGCGGAATGTCATGCTGAAAAATTCGGCGCAGACGGCACTTGGAGCAATAGGCTAGTTGGATGCTTGTTTGCATAATAACGAGTATTTTTGACTTTTTAAACAATTTGGGCGCATGCCCAACGGAAATGGAGATGATAAAATGAACCAAGAGATTTTTACCGACGCACTGGTGAATGCCGGAACCGCTTATGAAAACGGAAATTACGAGCTGTCTTATGAGTGGTTTCAGAAAGCACTTAACGAAAACCCCGAGAGTGTTGACGTATTGTCGAAGATAGGGGCGGTGTGTGTGCTGCTTGATAAGTACGATGAGGCTTTTGATAGTTTTCAGAAGGCCATTGATCTCGACCCCGATAACGGCGAGAATTATTTCAATATGGGAAATGCGTACTTTTTCAAGGGTGAGTACACAAAGTCGCTTGACATGTATGCGCAGTCGTTGGTAAAGGGGCTTAATGATGAAATAAAGCCCAGAGTTTATTACCAGATGGCATTGATCTGCACTGTTCGCGGAGACGCTAAGGCTGCTATTACAAACTTCAAGAAATTTGAAGAGTCCGATTCGAGCAGAACTGCGTCGCTTGATCCCGAAATTATCGAGGAGAAGATCAAGGTTTATTTGATGGATGACGATATCGACGAAGCCGAGAAACTTGCAGTGGAGCTTGTGAATCTTGATCCCTCCAGCTTAAGCTCGTATATGGTGTACTATAACATTGTTTTGGCAAAGGGCGACTACAAAAAGGCCGAGAGCATTGTTGCAGAGGCTGAGAAGTATGCGCAGTTGGATGCAAGCGATACTTTTGCACTCAATACCGAGAAGATATCAATGCTCAATGCAAAGGCAGACGCAGAGCCGGAGAATGCAAAAGAGACTATCGACACGGCAATAGGTGTTGTGAATGGTCTTCTCAAGATTGCGCCTCCGCTTAGAAAGAAAGAGCTTACTTTGATTCTGGCAGAGCTTTACATGAAACTTCAGGATTTCGATAAAGCTATTTCTATTGCCTCAACACTTTCGAATAATGGCAAAGTAGAAGAGTTTGTGCCGAATAATGTTGAAGTCGATGGGTCCGAACCCGGTGATGAAGAAATAGATAACATGGCCGATGAGGATATGCAGAAGATCGACGACATGATTGCTTCCGGCGAAATCGATGATAATATGGGCGAATTTGCCGAGGTTTATTACGATGAAAGCGGCAATGAAGTCAGAGAATATTCCGATGATTTGTCTTCAATGATTCTGGGAGACGAAACAGAGGAGCCTGTATCCGAGGAATCAACCGAGCAGCCTGCTATAGAGGATTTGGAAGAGCTTTCAGAAGATTTCAACGACAGACTTAATTTTGTTTTGCTTACATCTTATGCTGCTAAAGAGGACTATGAAAACACAAGACGCGTCAGCGGTTATCTCAAGAACAGCAGCAATCTCTACTATGCGTATTTTGCAAGATATACAGAGGCGTTCGCTGCATCAAAGCTGCCCAGATATTCAAGGGCAGAGGTAGAAATGGAGTATGCCGAAGTCAATGCGTTCTTCAGAACTGCTATGCTTAACAGGGAAGGCACTTCATTTGCCGCTGTTTTCCGTGCAAGAATGTATGCCGAAGTTGGCAAGTTCGCAAAAGCGGAAGAAATGGCAAATCTGCTTGACACAAATGAAAAACAGGCAGTTATGGAATACATCAATTCCTGCCGCAGTGCGAAATAACTTGTTTTGACCGTTTGATGAGGTAGGGAGTGATATTTATGGGATGGCAAAGTATGAACAACAACGTTGTTATTGACTACGATGCTTTCAATAGGGCGATTGATAGTTTCTATGATCTTTCAGTGAGGCTGAATCAGCTGAGAAGTGATATTGATGATTTGTTAAATCAGCTTAAAGCCGGTTTCGACACGCCGGCAGGCAGAAAGTTTATGTCCTCATGTGAAAATAATCTGTTAACGCCTCTTGAACGTCAGAGATCGGTTATTGAACACATCTCAAATACGCTTAAAGACGTTGAAACAAACTATAACCCTGTTTTTGATGAATATCGAAGTCTTACGTCTACTATTAATTCATACAGTGAATAATTATGATTTATATCAGTAAAAATACTGATTAAATATATTTTTTTCAAAAACCGAAAGGAGTAAAAGTATTATGGCAACCGTACTTACAACCGCTCTTGTGGAAGAGACGAAGAGCGCAGTAGATACTTATATCGCTACTGTAACTAATCTCAACAATGATCTCAAGAACACATTGTCCCAATTGACATCAACCAACTTCATCGGTGATTCTTCTACCGGCTACAACGAGTTCTACACAGCAAAGGTTGTACCCGCAATCGAAGAGAATCTTATCGGCGCACAGTCAATCACATCCAACATCAAGGCTATTCTCGACAACATCAAGCTTCAGCTTCTCGACACTGTTGACCCGCAGCTTGGCGACGCTAACAGAAACCAGTAATACCAGTATAGAAAGGGGATAAATCCGCAATGGCAGATATAGTTTTTAGATATGAAGAAATGGAAAGTGCTGCAAATGCACTCGAGGGACTCGCAGAACAGTATAAGTCGGCAGCAAACAAACTCAACGACGACTATATGACCTCAACTTCTTCTTGGGAAGGCGACAGCAAGACAAGAATGGACAACTTTATGACAGGTGCAGTACTTGACTATACAGGCACAACAGTACCGGGCTTGATCGATGCTTTGGCACAGATTCTGAGAGCGAACGCACAGCAGATGCAGAATGCAGACCAGCAGATTGCTGACAGTATACCGACATCACTCTAACGACATGATTTTTGGCTTTATGCGGCAGGTATACTTGTCGCATAAAGCTGTGTTAATTTTATGGATTATTTGTGTTGTTATTGAGTTATTGATAAAAAGCAAAGTGAGGCGGATTATGGAAAACATAGATAAGACTCTTACAGATGTAGAGAGAAACAAAGAACTATTTGAATATGAAATGACGCAGGTCATTCTCCAATTGAAGGGTGAATTCGCTTCACTTAACAGCAGTGACCTGAATATAGATCCATCATCATTTGAGGTGAAGAAACCGGAACTGAATTTTGAGAGCAAGTCGGTTGAACTCGATGCGCGGAATATTACAGTTGAATCCGTGGGCGATTTGAGAAAAGATGGATATGAGATATCTGCGCCAAGTGTTACAATTGGACAGATAGCGGTTCCCGAATACAAAAAAACAGAACCGGCAGAGACAGCGGCAATAGACGTAAAAAAAGAGACGTTTACAGACGGAATCAAGACTCTTGGTCAGGTAGAAGCTGTTAAACCGACCGAATTGGATAATGTTTCGTTTAATGTGAATGCTCCGAAAGCAATTTCAGCATTGAAGGAGTATGCGGCTAATGATGTGAAAATGTCGGAAATTAAATTGGGTGTTCCAACACCCGAAAAAATGTCGCAGTATGAAGGTGTTGCTGTGGAAACAACCGGTGTGGAATCGGAATATGCAGCGGTACCGGAGGTACACGGCTTTACTCCCGGGCAGGCAAAAATAGATAGTTTGGATATGAACGTTCCGACAGCGATAAAACCGGGTTCTCTCGGCGAGATGAAAGCAGACATAAATGAGATAAGTGCCGATGTGCCCGACATAAAAAAAGTGGAGTCTTATGGCGGGAAGGATATAGAATTTACCGCGGAAACGATAGAAAACAAGACCGCGGGTTTGAATGTGCCGGAAAAGATAGAAAACGCACCGGCAGCAAGCGCGAATATTACAACCGAAACAATAG
>CADCOF010000132.1 GCA_902802975.1 uncultured Ruminococcus sp.
ATCACAACGACAATAGTTTGTGCAGTGTGAAAAATTGTGGTCGAGAGTGATGGACTCAGATCGAGCATTAATTACGCATTCCGCATTCCGAATTAGCAAAACAACTCAACTCTCAACCCTCAACCCTCCACACTAAATAAACAACTATTCAGGGCAGTTTTATTGATCGCCGGTTCGCGTTCATAATAAAGCTGCCCTAAAAACTCTTGAATAATCAGAGGTAATAATATGTTATTCAGACATAAATCAACCGAGCTTGCGGGCGGTTACCAATTTATCATCGCAGGGCTTGGTAATCCCGATAGAAAATATGAAAACACGCGCCATAATTCAGGTTTTATCGTTCTTGACCATATAGCCGAAAAATATAATACACGCATTGACAGATTGAAATATAAGTCGTATTGCGGTACAGCCGAGATAAATGGCGTGAAGGTGCTTTTGCTGAAACCGCAGACTTATATGAATAACAGTGGTCAGGCTCTTGTTGAGGCGATGAATTTCTACAAAATTCCGCCCGAGAATTGTATTATAATATTTGATGATATATCGCTCGATGTTGGAAAAATGCGTATTCGCCGCAAGGGCAGTGACGGCGGTCAGAAGGGCATGCGCAGTATAATATATCTGACAGGAAGCGACGCTTTCCCGCGAATTAAAGTCGGTATCGGTGCGAAGCCCGAGTCGTGGGACTTGGCTGATTGGGTTCTGTCACGTTTTTCGGATCAGGAACTAAAAAGCCTTGACTCCGTTTGCGAAAACGCTGCAGCAGCTGCCGAACTGATAATATCGGGAAATATTGACAAAGCAATGAACTTATATAATTAATAAAGCGGATGTAAAGTATATGAAATTTTTGAATGAAGTAATTTCCAGATTACCTGAATATAAAACACTTGAATCGGCAGTGTCACGCGGTCGCCCCGCTGCAGCTGCCGGACTTACGACGGTTCACAAAGCGAATGTGATATCTGCGCTGTCAAATCGTCTTCACAAAAAAGCCCTCGTGCTTGTCGGGGAAGAGCAGGAAGGGCAGCAGCTTGCGAATAATATCTCGTCAATGGGTCTAAGAGTGTTAGTGTATCCGCTGCGTGATTTTAATTTTCAGAATGTAAACAGCCAGTCGCATGAGTACGAACATCAAAGAATAATGGTGTTATCAAATATCATTAAGAATAAATACGATGTTGTAATAGCTACAGTTGACGCGGCGGCGCAGTTCACGATACCGCCCGAGGTATTGAAAAACACATCGCTGCATATTTCGAGCGGCGGCGAGTGCGATATGGATACGCTGATCTCTTTCCTGAACAGTTCGGGTTATGAGCGGTGCGAGACAGTTGAGGGCGCGGGGCAGTACTCCGTTCGAGGCGGTATAGTTGATCTCTTTGTACCCGATGAAAAAGCCCCCATGCGCGTTGAATTCTGGGGCGATGAGATCGATACCATAAACTATTTTGATATAGAAACACAGCGGCGAACGGATTACATAGAGGAAACGTTTTTAACTCCATCGGTCGAGGTGCTTGTAACCGATAAAGACGCGCTTGCGGCAAAAATACGCCAAAAAGCCAAGTCACTGCGCAGCAAGGTGGCACAGTTGGCGAAGGATATACTTGCGCGCGAATGCGAGATAATAGAAAACGGCGGTACTCCGGGCAGTATTGACAAATTTATTCCGCTTGTGTATGACCGTATGACGTCGCTGTTCGACTATTTCGGCGCGAATACTATGCTCATCGTTTCGGAGCATACCAGAATTAAAGAGAGAATGCACGGCTACACGTGGCAGTATTCCGAAGACTTGAAGCAAAATCTGGCAAACGGTGTTCTTTGCAAGGGACTGGATACGTACTTTCTGGATTATCAGTCGATATGCAGCAGATTTTTGAAATGCGGCGCAGTTTATCTCGACAACTTCACGAGTGGTTCTTACGATACGCCGCTTGCGGAACTGGTCAATTTTTCGGTGCGTCATTTGTCACTGTGGAGCGGCAGTGTAAAGCTGCTTGAAGAGGATCTGGAGCCGTATGTGAACGCAAAATTTACAATTGTGATTCTTGCGGGCACGGAAAAAGCAGCCGATTCACTGCGTGAGGAGCTGAAAGAAAAGGGCTATAATGTCTCACAGGATACTGAGGCCTATTACCCTGCGATGGGTACTGTTTTTGTATTGCCGGGTGCGCTGTCCAACGGCATTGAATATCCTCAGCTGAAATTTGCGCTTATATCGCAGGGGCATATCCGAACCACTTCGCGCAAAATTAAGAGCAAAAAAAATAAAGCCGTTAAGTCTCTGACGAGCTTGGCGGAATTGTCGAACGGCGATTATGTTGTACATGCCACACATGGTATAGGCTGCTACGGCGGTATTCATAAAATTGATGTACATGGCATTGTAAAAGATTATATAAAAATAATATATGCAAAAGGCGATGTGCTTTATGTGCCCGTAACACAGCTTGACCTTGTGTCAAAATATATCGGCTCAAAAGAAGATTCGGCAGTAAAGCTGAATCGCCTGGGTTCGGGTGATTGGGCTAAAACGAAAGCGAGAGTGCGTAAAGCGGTTCGTGACATGGCGGACGAGCTGATCAAGCTGTACAGCGAGCGAATGAAAGTTCAGGGGCACGCCTTCATGGAAGACGGCGAGTGGCAGCACGATTTTGAGGCAAAATTCGAGTATGAGGAAACAGACGACCAGCTCAGATGCATTGACGAGATAAAAGGCGACATGGAGCGCGTTGTTCCTATGGACAGACTTCTTTGCGGTGACGTGGGCTTCGGAAAGACGGAAGTTGCATTGAGGGCTGCGTTCAAATGCGTTACGGAGTCTAAGCAGTGTGTTCTGCTTGCGCCTACAACAATTCTGGCGTGGCAGCATTATCAGACGGTGCTTAGAAGGTTTGAGGGCTTTCCGGTAAATATCGAACTGTTGTCACGATTCAGAACGACAAAGCAGCAAAACGAGATACTGCGCAAACTGAAATCGGGCGAAGTTGATTTTGTAATTGGCACGCACAGACTTGTACAGAACGATGTGAAATTCCGCGACTTGGGCCTTGCGATTATTGACGAGGAGCAGCGGTTCGGAGTTGCGCAGAAGGAGCATTTCAAGAAAGCGTTTAACAATGTCGATATACTGACGCTCTCCGCAACGCCTATTCCGAGAACGCTGAATATGGCAATGAGCGGCATTCGGGATATGTCGGTTCTGGAGGAGGCACCGCTTGACAGAAAGCCCGTGCAGACGTATGTTATCGAGCATGACCCGGCAATTCTTGCCGAAGCGATAAGAAGGGAACTGCGCAGAGGCGGGCAGGTTTTCTATTTGTATAACCGCGTTGAGACGATCACCAACAAAGCGGCGGCGATAAAACGACTTGTTCCGGAGGCGAATATCGGCATAGGTCACGGGAAAATGACGGAAGCGGAATTATCCGAAGTGTGGCGGCAGATGCTCGACGAGGAGATCAATGTTCTTGTCTGCACAACGATTATCGAGACGGGAGTCGATCTTCCCAATGCGAACACGCTTATCATCGAGAACGCCGATTTTATGGGCTTGTCGCAGTTACATCAGCTCAGAGGGCGAGTAGGCCGTTCGTCAAGGCGCGCATATGCGTACTTTACGTTCAATCCGCGCAGGGAACTGACCGATATCGCACAAAAGCGATTGACAGCCATACGCGAATTTACGGAGTTCGGTTCGGGCTTCAAGATAGCGATGAGAGATTTGGAACTGCGCGGTGCGGGAAGTATTCTGGGCGGTGCGCAGCATGGTCACATGGAAGACGTCGGCTATGATATGTACATCAAGATGCTCAATGAAGCCGTAGCCGAAGCGCGTGGCGAGCCGATACAGAAGGCTGGAAGCGAGTGTGTCGTTGACCTTCAGGTGCAGGCTCATATTCCGGAGGAGTATATTTCAAGCCTGAGTCAGCGGCTTGACGTTTACAGAAAGATTGCCGATATACAAAAGCGAGATGACGCGTCTGATGTGGTTGATGAACTGCTTGACCGATTCGGCGATATTCCCAAATCGGTAATGGGTCTGATAGACGTTGCGCTTGTACGAAAGATGGCCGGCGCAGATGGGATCACCGAAATAAAGCAGGACGGCGCGGTTATAAAGCTTTTCACAACGGATTTTAATAATGAAAGACTTGCATCTGTGATGAACAAATCAAAAGGGCGGTCGAAGCTGATATTAAATTCGAACAAGCCTCACATTGAACTGCAGATGAAAAAAGGGGAAACTGCGCTGCAGCTGTTGAAGGCGGTATTATAGTACACGGCAAGAAAAGTTTGATAAAAAAGAGGGGCATGGAGAGTTATACTCCAAGCCCCTTGATTTTTTCACTAAACAAAATAATTAAGCAGTGTAAGTTTGTGCTTTGCAGTGCTGATATGACGTGAAACCGTAGATTTGTTTATTCCCAGCATAGCGGATATTTCAGGCATTCGCTTGCCCTCTATGTAGTAGAGTTGTATGCACTGCAGCTGTCTCGGTGTGAGCATTTTGTTCAGTGCTTTGAACAGCATATCGGTCATTTCTTCCTTTTTGTTCAGATCGGTACTGCGCATACTCAATTCAAAAGAGTATAAGTGTTCAACGCTGTCTGTCAGCATGACTATTTTACGCATTTATATCCTCCTGTCCCATTTCCGCGGCGCGCTTTCTCATTAAGTGATGAACTGCCATAACTTCCCTCTTCATCTCATAAAGCGACAGTATCGCTCTCTCGTTTAATTCTCTTTCCTGTGCGGAGGGAAATATCTTCATACCTGTGCGCTTTTTGATCTTTTCATCTAATACAGATGCCTGCTGTAAATATTCTTTTGCCATTTTTGCGTAGTTTATGTAATCCATAACTATATCCTCCATTGAATTAAGTTTTGTGTTGTGTGTGATTTTCTTTACTATAATATAACCTAACACAAAAAAATACATTTGTCAAGAAGAAATATAGATTTTTTTACAAAAATAACACATTAAATTCCATCTATGCATTAATATAAAAGAAAATCCTGTATCACACATACAGCGGCGTGATACAGGATTTTTTCAGGCTCAGATCAATTGCTCATCGCTCTGACAGGTCTTTCGTTTGTGTCGGTGTCTTTTACCAAAAGAGAAATGCACCAGATAGCACTCAATCCAACCAGAGTGTAAATAATTCTGCTGAGAATGCTTGTCTGTCCTCCGCAGATCCAAGCTACCAGGTCAAATCTGAAAATACCGATTGAGCCCCAGTTGATACCACCGATAATAAGCAGCAGCAGTGAGATTTTGTTAAACATTATAATCATCCTTTCTCTGAACAGCCTGCCGGCGTACTGTCAAATGTATTTTCTCCATTTCGTGAGATATTATGCGTATTTTCAAATTTTAAGCAAACAAAAAGTGAATTACTCTCAAAAGATACACAGTCTGTTTGTGATCTTAAGCGAGTAATTCACAAATCATTATAGCTCAAAGCTATAAACACTACCAACTGATATAACTCAATTAGGGTTTTTTCAGTGACGTTTACTGTACCTGCGCCAAAAATGACATGTGTCACGGATGACGTAGGGGGTACAACAGGTTTGACGTATGTACCTACGTCAGGAATGACGTACAAAGAAATAAAGAAAATAAAGAGTAAAGATAGAGGCTGTATACTCTCGATGATGTAGGGCTTTCAATCTGATACTTTTGGCACAGTCAAAAATCAGACGGAAGTGTCCTCACTTGCAATCTGAACGCCGATGCCAAGCTCTTCAAGCTGGTTGTTGTCTACCGGTGACGGTGCGTTTGTCATAAGCTCGCTTGCATTCTGAACCTTCGGGAACGCAACAACATCACGCAGAGTTGACGCGCCGATCATCTGCATAACAAGTCTGTCAAGTCCGATACCCATACCTCCGTGGGGCGGTGCGCCGAATTTGAACGCATCGGTAAGGAAACCAAACTTGCGGTAAGATTCTTCGTCCGAAAGACCTAGCATGTTGAACATGCGCTTCTGAAGATCGGGATTTGTGATACGAATGGAACCGGAAGAAAGTTCAATGCCGTTGAGAACCATATCGTAAGCTTTTGCGTACACTTTGCTCTTGTCGCCTTCAAGGTGGTTCATTGCCTCGTCTGTGGGCGATGTGAAGGGGTGGTGCATTGCAAGCCATTCGCCGCTCTCCTTGTCGTACTCAAAGAACGGGAACTCCACTACCCAGAGGAAGTTGAATCCTTCGCGCTTTATCTCAAGCTTTGCGGCAGCTTCAAGACGCAGTGCGCCGAGTATCGACATAACCGAATTGTCGTTTTCGTCGGCAACGATAAACACAACGTCGCCTTTTTCTGCGCCTGCACGTTCAACGACAGCATTCATTTGCTCCTCGGTCATGAATTTCGAGAAAGAAGACGCGATTCCGTCATCAGTCATGCGTATCCATGCGACGCCCTTTGCGCCTATGCCTTTTGCTGTTTCGATAAGCTTGTCTATTGCCTTGCGGGTGTATGTTTTCACAGCGTTTTTCGCAGTAAAGCCGCGAACCGCGCCGCCGCCGTTTATCGCATTCTTAAATACGACAAATTCGGAATCTTTAACAACATCAGTGAGATTAAAAAGCTCCATGCCGAAACGTGTGTCGGGCTTGTCGGAACCGTAGCGTTCCATCACTTCATTATATGTATATCTCGGGAACGGCGTGGGGATATCTATATCAAGAACGTTTTTAAATACATACTTAATGAAACCCTCGCCCAACTCGAGAATGTCTTCCATATCTACAAACGACATTTCAAGGTCGATCTGCGTAAACTCAGGCTGACGGTCTGCGCGAAGATCCTCATCACGGAAGCAGCGTGCTATCTGCATGTATCTGTCATATCCGGCAACCATGCACAGCTGCTTGTAAATCTGCGGAGACTGCGGGAGCGCGTAAAAACTGCCCTTGTGAATACGTGACGGAACGAGAAAATCTCTTGCGCCCTCGGGAGTTGATTTGATCAGCATCGGCGTTTCGATCTCGATAAAGCCGTTTTGGTCAAAATAGTCGCGTGTAGCTTTTGTGATCTTGTGGCGCAGTATCATATTGTGCTGAAGTTCCGGACGCCTGAGGTCGAGGTAGCGGTATTTCAGACGCGTCGGTTCTCCTGCTTTGCACTTATCGGAAATCTCAAAGGGAGGTGTTTCGCTTTCGCCGAGAATACGAAGCTCGGTTACTTTGACTTCAACATCGCCCGTTGCGATTTTGTTTGTTTTTGCACTTCTTTCCATAACTGTGCCGACAACGCCCAATACAAATTCACTGCGAACTTTCTGAGCTTTCTCAAACACCGATTTTTCTGTGGTATCGTCAAACGAGAGCTGAACGATACCTGTTCTGTCACGAAGGTCAATGAAAACAAGCTGTCCGAGGTCGCGCTGTTTAGCTGTCCAACCGAAGAGTGTTACTTCTCTTCCAACATCGGATAGTCGCAGTTCGCCGCAGTAGCAGCTGCGTTTCATGCCTGTCATAAATTCTGCCATTTTATGGTTCCTCCAATTCTTTTTTATGACTAATATAATATCATTTTATCTTCTACTTGTCAAGCGGCGGCGGGCATGCGGCGGGCATGCGGCGGGCATGCGGCGGGCATGCGGCGGGCATGCGCCCGCGGGCAATTCGCGCACATAGTTTGATGTAAACTATAGTTTTTCACCCGCGCCCAACTTATAAGCTGCAAACGCGGCGGGCATGCGCCCGCGGGCAATACGCGCACGTAGTTTGATGTAAACTATAGTTTTCACCCGCGCCCAACTTATAAGCTGCAAACGCGGCGGGCATGCGCCCGCGGGCAATTCGCGCACATAGTTTGATGTAAACTATAGTTTTTCACCCGCGCCCAACCTATAAGCTGCAAACGCGGCGGGCATGCGCCCGCAAGCAGTACGCGCACATAGTTTGACGTAAACTATAGTTTTTCACCCGCGCCCAACTTATAAGCTGCAAACGCGGCGAAGACTAACGTTAACAATACAGCTCGGCGGAACTAGGAGCGGCGGCACGCCGCCCGCCGGAACTGGGACTATATGAATACAAAAGCTTTTAAACCCGTCCGAATGCGGATTTTTTTACTCACGTTATCAAAAAAGTTGAAAAAACTGCGTAAATGTGGTACAATTACTACATACGATTTATAACTGCGAGGTATGTTTATGAAGATAATTGATATAATAAACGGCGGGAAGCCTACCATTTCAATGGAAGTGTTTCCACCAAAGACAAACGATAAATTTAATTCAATAAAGCAGGCAACCGAAGAAATCGCCGCGCTGAAGCCCGATTTTATGAGTGTTACATACGGCGCGGGCGGCGGCACGTCGGAATTTACTGCCGAAATAGCGGAGAATATTCAGAATAAATACGGTGTTCCCACACTGGCACACCTCACCTGCCTGAGTTCTGATAAACAAAAGATAGAAACAGTTTTGTCGGACCTTCAAAGTAAAGGTATCGAAAACGTTCTTGCGCTGAGAGGAGATATTCCGCAGGATTTTGATCGTTCCAAGTGCGAGTTCCATTACGCAAGCGAATTGATAGGCGAGATAAAGGCAAAAGGCGATTTTTGCATAGGCGGCGCATGCTACCCTGAAACTCACCCGGAAAGCGCAACTTCAATGGAAGATATAGCCAACCTGAAGATCAAAGTTGACAGCGGGTGCAGTTTCCTTACAACTCAAATGTTCTTTGATAATAATATATTGTATAACTTTATGTATCGAGTGCGTGAAGCCGGTATTCAGGTTCCCATAGTTGCAGGTATAATGCCGGTGACAAATGCCGTTCAGCTGCGCCGCATTCGTGATATTTCCGGTTCGCAGCTCCCGTCAAGGTTTATTCGCATTGTAGACCGGTACGGCGATAATCCTCTTGCAATGAAGCAGGCGGGCATTGCGTTTGCTGTTTCACAGATAATTGACCTGTTTGCAAACGGCGTTAATTCCGTTCATGTTTATACAATGAACAAGCCCGAAGTTGCAAAGGCTATTATGGACAACATATCGTATATAATAAGATAATATTAATGAAAGAATGTGAATGTGCGCATGTCATATACCGTATTAACTATTACTGCGCGCCCCGATGAGATCACTGCCGATAAAAGCGAGACTTTGAGATACTTAGGCTACAAAAACAAAACGCCCACAGAAAATGAGATTGAGCTGATCGACGAATGCGAAAAGGAACTCAAGACTGTTATTTCGCCTAAATGCTGCTACGTATACACGGATATCTTGTCAATAAGCGAGTCAACTGTCGATATGGGTTTTGGTGAAGTCAACAGTAAAAACCTGGCCAAACACCTCAAAGGCTGCCGCGGAGTATATTTGTTTGCCGCAACTATCGGTATTGGCGCAGACAGGCTTATTTCGAAGTATAAGGTTCTGAAACCGTGGAAAAGCGTGATTATTGACGCGCTGAGTTCAGCAGCGGTCGAGGATTGGTGCGACAAGGCGGAACTGCGAATTACAGGCGGGCGCAGTGATCGTTGTTCGAGGTTCAGTCCCGGCTACGGAGACTTCTCTTTGTTATATCAGCGGGATTTTATGACATATCTCGACATGAACAGGCAGCTTGGGATTACGCTTTCCGACTCACTGCTGATGACCCCGACAAAATCAGTTACAGCGGTGATAGGCATTGGCGCGGCAAATAGAGTCTGCGGCAACAAATGTAATTCCTGTGAAAACAAGACATGCGTGTATGCCACCCGCGGCGGGCATGCGGCGGGCATGCG
>CADCOF010000133.1 GCA_902802975.1 uncultured Ruminococcus sp.
CCCAGCCGTCGGGGACGGTTCCCAACCGCCGTAAGGCGGTGGAGGGGTTCATGCTCAGAACTTTTGGCACAGTCTGAATGTGCAATGAGCAATGAGCAATGATAGTTCTATAAATTATCTCTTTCGATTATTCCTTTGTTTTACACAAAATATTGTCATTAAAATAAACTTGAGTTTTTATAGATAATTTGGTTTCTAACTTTTAGCTTGTCAACTTTTTCTGAAATTCCCACTCAAAAATCTTTTATTTCGTATTGACAAAATTCGCAATACAAGATAAAATAATATTATCGGATTTTTCCGCATTCCGCCTTGTGCGGAGTCTTTAAGCTTTATGGCTTATTTTTTTGATAATCGGACTTCGAGCCGTTTCTATATTGCACAATTCATGATTACACATTCCACAGAACACACAATATTACAAGATGAATTCTCAGATTTGCATTTCCGCATTTTGAGCTATGCATAAAAATATTTAACAGAAGTGGGCAGCCGTACCAAAATATTAAGCGGCTTTGTTATTTTTCGTAAAAATTGAATAAATTGGATATGAGATGGCCTTCGAGTCGGTTTGTCATTGTACATTATTTGTTGTTTTATGAAAATGAGAAATCAGAACAAGGAGGTGTCAGGCAGTATGCCGATATGGTTATCGATACTGCTCATCATCGTAGCTGCGATCATCAGCGGAGTTGCCTGCTTTTTTGCAGGTATCGATCATCGTAAAAAAATCGCTGAAGCAGAGATAGGTTCTGCGGAAGCTGAGGCTAAGAAGATCGTTGAAGACGCAGTGAAGGAGGCGGAAGCCAAGCAGAAGGAGTATATTCTTGAGGGCAAGGACGAAGTTCACCAATTCAGGAATGAAACCGAAAAGGAGCTTAACGCCAGACGTAAAGACATTCAGCAGCAGGAGCGAAGAGTTCAAAAGAAAGAAGAGACTCTCGACCGAAAGATGGACAATCTTGAAAAGAAAGAAGAATCCATCGCCAAAAAGCTCAAGCAAGCTGAAGAAAAACTTCAGGAAGCCGAAACAATCAAAAAGAGTGAAATTGATGTTCTTGAGAAGATTTCGGGCTTCACAAAAGAACAAGCTAAAGATTATCTGCTCAAGAATCTTGATGCAGAGTTGACTCACGAGAAAGCTATTCGTATAATTGATTTTGAACAGCAGCTTCATGAGGAATCGGAAAAGAGAGCGCGCAACATTATTTCGCTTGCCATACAGCGGTGTGCCGCAGACCATGTAGCGGAGGCTGCCGTGTCGGTAGTTGCGCTGCCCAACGATGAAATGAAGGGCAGAATCATAGGACGAGAAGGAAGAAACATCAGAACAATCGAAACGTTGACCGGCTGTGATTTGATAATTGACGATACGCCGGAAGCAATTACGATATCCTGTTTTGAGCCTGTCAGACGCGAGATTGCCAGAGTTGCACTCGAAAAGCTTATAACAGATGGGCGCATACATCCTGCGCGCATAGAGGAAATGGTTGACAAGGCGCGCAGAGAAGTCGAATCCATTATTAAATCCGAAGGCGAAAGAGCTGTGCTGGAGGTTGGAGTTAACGGAATTCACCACGAGCTTGTACGTCTTTTGGGAAGGCTGCGTTACCGCACAAGCTTTGGTCAGAATGTGCTTGATCATTCGATCGAAGTTGCTCTGCTTGCGGGCATGATTGCAAGCGAGCTTGGAATGGATCCCACACTTGCAAAACGTGCAGGTCTTCTTCATGACATCGGAAAGGCACTCGATCACGAGATTGAAGGCAGCCATGTCGAGATAGGCATTGACGTAGCGCGTAAATACAGAGAGAGCGAACAAGTTATTCATGCCATTCACGCACACCACGGCGACGTTGAGGCAAAGACCGTTGTTGCATGTATTGTGCAGGCTGCCGATGCAATTTCAGCGGCGCGCCCCGGTGCAAGACGTGAAAATCTCGAAAACTACATCAAACGTCTGCAGAAGCTTGAAGAAGTTGCCGCGTCGTTTGAGGGTGTTGAGAGTTGTTATGCAATACAAGCCGGACGAGAGATCAGAATTATGGTCAAGCCGGAAGTTATCAACGATGAGAAGATGATCCCGCTGACCCGTGAGATATGCAAAAAGATCGAAACCGATCTGGAATATCCCGGTCAGGTCAAAGTTAACATTATTCGGGAATCCCGATCAGTTGGTTATGCCAAATAGGCAGGCATGCGCCTGCAGGCAATACGCGCACATATTTTATTTATAAATCAGACACATAGCCCGCGCCCTACATTATGCAAGATGTAGGACGCGGTTTTGTTGTGCATGGCAGGCATGCGCCCGGTTTGCGCACTAAGTTTGTACAAACTATAAATGAGCAAAAAAGAAAAATGCACAAAATTTATTGCTAAACATTTGCTTCGAAGTAGCCTCATGAAAAAGCTGTAATTGCGCGCAGCGCATTGAAGAATGCTGCCCCAATCTAAAACCGGCAGTAACTCGCCTCCCCAGCGACAGAGACAATGTTATCAACTTAAGGTTAGACAGAAGAGCATCACAAAGTTTTTCGCCAAGCCTTTTTTCAAAAAGGCTTGCCGCCGGAGGCATACCGAAA
>CADCOF010000134.1 GCA_902802975.1 uncultured Ruminococcus sp.
GGGGACGGTTCCCAACCGTTGGCAACGGCTCCCAGCCGCCGTAAGGCGGTGGAGGGGTTCATGCTCAGAACTTTTGGCACAGTCTGAATGCGCAATGCGCAATTATTTGTGAAGTCGTGCTTTATCTCAACGATAATAGTTTGTGCAGTGTGAAAAATTGTGGTCGAGAGTGATGGACTCAGATCGAGCATTCATTGCGCATTGCGCATTGCGAATTGCGAATTGAATTGCGCATTGCGAATTACGAATTAGCAAAACAACTCCACTCTCAACACTCCACACATGAAAAAAAAGTCTGATCATTTAGGTAGTGATTTAGTATGAATAATGACTTTTATAAAATAATTTCTAACGAAAAAATTGCTAAGGACGTTTATAAGATGATTCTTGGCGGCGATACTTCGGCGATAACTGCGCCGGGTCAGTTTATAAATATAAAAATAGATGGCTTTTATCTTCGCAGACCGATATCTATCTGCGACTTTGACGATAAAACAATAACTATTATCTATAAAGTCGTTGGTCAAGGCACGGAAGAACTCAGCCGTCTGCCCGGCGGTGCCGATCTGGATATTCTGGTCGGTCTCGGCAACGGCTACGACTGTTCCAAGAGCGGCGATTCTCCGCTTTTAATCGGCGGTGGTGTGGGTGTGCCGCCGCTGTATAATCTCTGCAAAACACTGATCTCACAGGGCAAAAAGCCGACTGTTGTTCTGGGATTCAACACAATGGAAGAAGTCTTTTATGAGGACGAATTTAAAGCTTTGGGTGCTAAGGTTTTTGTTACTACCGTTGACGGCAGTCATGGAGTAAAAGGGTTCGTCACCGGTGTATTTGATGAAATAGAATATACATATTTCTATACCTGCGGGCCTATGCCCATGTTCCGCGCAGTAAATGAAAAAGCGGTCACTAGCGGTCAGTTTAGCTTTGAAGAGAGAATGGGCTGCGGTTTTGGCGCGTGCATGGGCTGCTCCTGCAAAACTAAAAACGGCTATAAGCGTATATGTAAAGACGGCCCCGTGCTTGAGAGGGAGGAGATCATATGGTGAACACAAAAGTAACCCTTAGCGGACTGGAGCTTGATAACCCGATCATTCCCGCGTCGGGTACGTTTGGATTCGGATATGAATTTGCCGAAATATACGACATCAACATTTTGGGGTCTATCTCATGCAAGGGTACTACAAAGGACGCTAGATTCGGCAATCCCACTCCAAGAATTGCAGAGTGTACCAACGGTATGATCAATTCCGTAGGTCTTCAGAATCCCGGTGTGGATAAAGTGATAAACGAGGAGCTGAAAAAGCTTTCCAAAGTTTACAGCAAGCCTGTAATAGCAAATGTCAGCGGCTTTTCGATAGATGAATACGCCTATACGTGCGAGAAAATAGATAAAGCACCTGAAGTTGGTATTATCGAGGTAAATGTAAGCTGCCCCAACGTTCACAACGGCGGTATGTCGTTCGGTACATCTGCGGAATCAGCAGCTGCTGTAACTAAGGCTGTCAAAGCTGTCACTTCAAAACCTGTGTACATCAAGTTAAGTCCCAATGTTACGGACATAGTGAGCATAGCAAAAGCATGTGAAGACGCCGGCGCGGACGGTATTTCACTGATCAACACGCTTTTGGGAATGCGCATTGACCTGAAAACGAGAAAGCCGGTTATAAAAAACAAAATGGGCGGTTTTTCGGGACCTGCAATTTTTCCCGTTGCACTGAGAATGGTATATCAGGTTTATGAGGCTGTGAGCATTCCTATTATCGGAATGGGCGGTGTGTCAGATGCAAGAGATGTAATCGAGATGATGCTTGCGGGTGCGTCTGCCGTTCAGGTAGGTGCTGCAAATCTTGTAGATCCGCTTGCATGCAAAACAATGATCGATCAGCTGCCCGATGTAATGGCGCAGTATGGTATAGATAATTTGAAAGATATTATAGGAGGCGGTCACTAATGGGTAAAGATGTAATTATTGCCTGCGATTTCAGCAGCAAAGAAGAGGTTCTTTCGTTTCTTGATAAGTTCAAAGATGAAAAGCCGTTTGTAAAGATCGGCATGGAGCTTTTTTATGCTGCCGGTCCCGATATCGTTCGTGAGATAAAGCAGAGAGGTCACAAGATTTTTCTTGATCTGAAACTCCATGATATTCCCAACACCGTAATGAAAGCAATGAAGGTATTGGCAAATCTTGACGTTGATATGACCAATCTTCATGCAGCGGGTACAGCTGCAATGATGGAAGCCGCAATCAAGGGTCTGACAAGAGAAGACGGAACACGTCCCATTCTTATCGCAGTTACTCAGCTTACATCTACGAGCGAAGAGAGAATGAGAGATGAGCTGCTTATCGAGCGTCCTATTGACAGTGTTGTTATGCACTATGCGATGAATGCGAAAAAGGCTGGACTTGACGGCGTGGTTTGCTCTCCGCTTGAGGCGCACAAGGTGCATGATATCTGTGGTCATTCATTTGTGACAGTTACTCCCGGAGTTCGTTTTGCCGATGGCGAAATAGGAGATCAGGTTCGTGTAATGACTCCTGCACAGGCAAAAGAGATAGGCTCGGATTACATTGTGGTAGGTCGCCCGATAACTCAGGCAGACGATCCTGTTGCAGCATACAGACGCTGTGTTGAAGAATTCGTAGGTTAACCGTAATGCGGTGTCTTTCGGAATACAAATACATTTTTCTTGATCTTGACGGCACGGTTATAGATTCTGCGGCAGGCGTTACAAACTCTGTCGCATACGCGCTGAATAAGCTTGGATATACTGTATCAGACAAATCGGAGCTGATGAAATTTATCGGTCCCCCGCTTAGTGATTCTTTCAGAGAATTTTATGCGCTTGACGATGAACAGATCAGCCGGGGAATTAGTTATTATCGTGAATACTATTCGGAAACCGGTATATCAGAATGTTCGTTGTATGAAAATGTGGAGAATTTTTTGAAAGAATTAAAGCGCAGCGGCAAAATCATATCTCTTGCCACATCAAAGCCGGAAATTTATGCGGTGCGTATTCTTAAGAATCTCAATATATATGATTATTTCAATCTTGTTGCCGGAAGTACGCTGGACAGTGTTCGCAATGGCAAAACTGCAGTTTTAAAATATGCCATTGACAAACTCAATGTTGAAGATGTATCACGGGCTGTTTTGTTCGGCGACCGAAAACACGATGTGATTGGTGCGCATGAATGCGGTATTGCGTGTGTGTATATGCTTCACGGGTTTGGCAGCATGGAAGAGGCGACAGCGTATAATGCGGATATCATTCTTGATGATATGGCGGCTGCACTTCGTGAAATATCGTGAAGTTATAACTCTGATTCTTGCTGGCTCTGAGTCTCGCCTGCCGGCTCGGTCGGTTGGGAGCCGTCCCCGACGGTTGGGAACCGTCCCCGACGGTTGGGAACCGTCCCCGACGGTTGGGAACCGTCCCCGACGGCAGCGTCTGCCACCGGCAGACCGCACCCCACAGGCTCCGCAAGCCTTGTGAAAAAGGCTTGACGAAAACTTTAATTTTGTGCAGTTATTCTTTTTTGCTCGTTTATAGTTACAAAAA
>CADCOF010000135.1 GCA_902802975.1 uncultured Ruminococcus sp.
AGCACGACTTTTACAAATAATTGCGCATTGCGCATTTCGAATTGCGAATTGAATTCCGCACTCATAAATGTTCTTAATAGGATTTTTCAATGACGTTCACTATATAATAAATAAACGGAGGGTTATAATATGGTATATGTATTTTTGGCAGACGGATTTGAAGAAACGGAAGCAATCGCGCCTATCGATATTCTGAGGCGCAGCAAAATAAAAGTAACAACAGTCGGTATCGGCAGCAAGACGGTTACAAGTTCCCACGGCATTACTGTTACGGCAGATATAAGCGAAAACGACGCTGTTTTTGATGACCTCGATGCGGTGGTTCTTCCGGGCGGTATGCCGGGCACGCTGAATCTTGAGGGCAGCGCCACAGTTCAGAAATTTGTAGATTATGCCACAGAGAATGATCTTTATGTCTGTGCCATCTGCGCAGCACCGTCGATTCTCGGACACAAAGGAATTTTGAACGGCAAAAAAGCGACATGTTTCCCGGGCTTTGAAAAGGACCTTATCGGTGCAGCAGTCACCGGGCTGCCCGCAGTCTGCGACGGAAAAGTTATCACGGGCAAAGGCGCGGGAGCCGCTATAGAGTTTGGTCTTCTTATCAGTGAAAAACTGTGCGGCAAAGATGTTTCAAAGAGAGTAAGGGAGTCGATGCAATGCCCACAAGTGTAAATGACGAGATCAAAGCGGAAAAAATCGAACTGCGCAAAAACATAAAGAAAACGCGCAGCGCAATTGACCGTGTGAAAAAGTTTGATTTCGATGCAGAGATACAAAGTCGGGTTCTTGCGCTGAGAGATTATGCAAAATCCGATATACTGTTTACGTATATATCTATGAATACAGAACCGTCAACTCGCGCGCTGATTTATGCGGCGTGGGCAAACGGCAAAAAAGTTGCAGTGCCGAAGTGCAGCGAAGAAACGACGGAAATGACATTTTACTATATTAATTCGATGGACGATGTAAAGTCGGGCTACAACGGCATAATGGAACCTGATCCCGATACATGCGAACAAGTGAAAGATTATTCTCACGGACTTTGCATAGTCCCCGGGCTGAGTTTTGATGCGGAAGGATATCGTTTAGGCTACGGGCGAGGATATTACGACAGATTCCTCAAACACTTTCGCGGTGTATCGGTCGGATTATGCTATACAAGTTACCTCAAATGGAAGCTTCCACGCGGTGCCTATGACGTTCCTGTCAACCTTATCGTCACGGAACAATACACGCGGGCATGCACCCGTTAGCAGTACGCGCACATGCTTTGTTGTATAAATAAGACAAGGCACGCGCCAAACATAATGTGAAACGCGGGTTTTTAGTTGTGGTTTGCATATGGTTTGACCGCGATCTGCCCGCGGGCGCATGCCCGCCGAATTTGATCATTTACAATTATGAAAGGATATTCAGATATGAGTGATGAAAAATCAAACCGAGAGCTTGAAAGAAAGCTTGAGGCGAATCGTCAAAAAAAGATAGAAAGCTTTAAGCTGAATATCAGCGACATGGACGACGATATAGCGGATGACGTAAGTTTCCCCGAAGATGACAGACGGGCGGAGTTTTTGTTTGAAGACGACGAACCCGTCATACCGTCCAGGCTTAGCGACAGACAGGAGCAGCTGTCTGCCCGTGAAGAAGAAAAACGCCGCAAAAAAGCACTCAAAGAAGAGAAGAAGCGCAAAAAGAAAAAAGCAAAGAAAAACGGCTGCGTTTTCAGAGTTGTGTGGCTTGTTATGGTGCTTATTGTGGGCGTTCTTACCGCGGAGTTCCTGCTTGTAGGAATAAACGACCTTCTCGGACGCAACAGAGGCGAAGAAGAAAAAATAATAATCAAAGTGCCAAAGGACGCAAACTACGAGGAAATCGCCAAGATATTGAGCGAAAACGGCGTTATCAGCAATGAAGGCTACTTCAAATTGTACGCAAAGCTCACAAAAGACGATGACTTAATCTTTGCGCAGGGTTCATATGAAATGACAAACGATATGGACTATGAGGCTATCATAAATTATCTTCAGTCGAATGCAAACCGTGTTGATACCGTTGAGCTGCGTTTCCCCGAAGGTATGACTATCTTAGAAATCGCCGACAAGCTTGCGGAAAACGATGTTTGCGATAAGGACGAATTTCTGGAACTGTGTAATTCCGATAAGTTCGATGAAGATTTCTCATTCCTTGTAGACGGTCGACCCAAACTTGATAAAACTTATTATAGACTTGAAGGCTATTTGTTCCCCGATACGTATGAGTTCTATCAGGGAGAAAGCGCGGAGACTACTATTTACCGTTTCCTCAACAACTTTGAAACAAGAATGTATTACACAAAACAGCGTCTGGAAGTCGTTGAAGAGAAAACCGAAGACGAAGGTCCGAAGATCAAGTATGATGAAGACGGCAACGTTATGTATGACGAGGACGGAAATGTCATTTACGAAACGGACACCAACAAACGCAAAACTAAAAAGTACGAAAAACTCACACTGGAGGAACAGGCAAAGAAACAAGGCATGACAATGGACGAACTTATCATTCTTGCGTCAATGATTCAGTCGGAGGCAGCAAGCACCGAGGATATGTACAACGTTTCTTCTGTTTTCCACAACCGTCTTGATACGCTCAAAAAAGACGGCTATACCGATTTCGGCGAATATATCAGAGGTATGCTCGATTCAGACCCGACAATGTATTATCCTTATAAAAAGAATACGCTGCCCGATAAAAAATTCGAGAGTACCTACAACACCTACAAAACGGCAGGTCTGCCTGCGGGCGCAGTTTGCAACCCCGGTATGGATGCAATAAAAGCTGCTCTTTACCCCAACGATACAAACTACTACTACTTCTGTCACAAAGCGGCAACAGATACAGAGGCTGCCGTTGCATACTACGCGTCAACATCAAGCGATCATCAGTATAATTTGTCTCGTGCGGGACTTAGCTGATCATAGGAGGATAAGATGGCGAATAAATACGAAATCTTGTCTCCTGCAGGCGATATCGAATGCTTGAAAGCAGCGGTCAATTTTGGTGCAGACGCGGTTTACCTTGCGGGAACACAGTTCGGCATGCGCACTGCGTCAAAAAATTTCAATGAAGAACAACTGGCTGAGGGAATACAATACGCGCACAGCAAAGGCGCAAGAGTGCATATAACGTGCAATGTTCTGCCAAGAAGCAGCGAGCTTGACGATCTTCCGCGCTTTCTTGCCGCTGCTCAGGATTTGGGCGCAGACGCGTTTATTATCGCAGACCTCGGCGTATTGGAATTAGCAAAAAAAAGCGCGCCGAAGGTCGAGATACACGCCTCAACACAAATGGGCATAGTCAACTACGCTGCCGCAAATGCGCTCTACAACATGGGCGTTTCGAGAGTTGTGCTTGCGAGGGAATTGTCTATTCCCGAAATAGCGTTGATTCGAAAGAAAACGCCGCCGCAGCTCGAAATAGAAACATTTGTACACGGTTCAATGTGCATATCGTATTCGGGAAGGTGTCTTATTTCCGAATATATGACAGGGCGCGATGCAAACAGAGGCGACTGCGCGCAGCCATGCCGTTGGAAATATCATCTGTACGAGGAAAACCGCGAAGGGCAGTATTTCCCCGTTGAAGAAGATGACTTCGGAACATTTTTGTACAACAGCCGCGATCTTTGCATGATCGAGCATTTGCCGGAGCTTTTGGAGGCAGGCGTAAAAAGTCTGAAAATCGAAGGCAGAGCGAAGTCGGCGTATTATACTTCCGTTGTAACAAGTGCGTATTCGGGCGCGGTGCGAGAATACGAAAAAGACCCGTCAAGCTACACATTGCCGGAGTGGGCACTCGACGAGTTGTATAAGGTATCGCACAGAGAATATTCAACCGGCTTCTTCATGGGAACACCGCCCGGACAAAATACAAAAAGCGGCGGGTATATTCGCGATTACGACGTGGCAGCCATGTGCGAGGCAGGCGGCGACCCGTGCGTAATAACACAGCGTAACAAATTCTACAAGGGCGACACGCTCGACGTTCTGCCGCCGAAAGCTCCATCATTCGAGGTGCAAGTAATATCGCTTACAAACGAGCATGGAGAAGAAGTAGAATCAGCACCCCATGCAAAGGAACGCCTGACAATGAAGGCGAGTTTGCCGATACCGGAAGGGGCATTTTTGAGAAAAAAACGTGCAGTTTAGCACAAAAACAATATTAAAACAGAGTAAAGCACCAAGCGTGCAGTTCACTGCATAGTGTCCGCCGAACGGGGAGTTGTCGGCAGAACGAAAAATATTGCGGTTTGGTGCTTGCATCCCGCTGTTGAGCGGCTCTGAATAAGGAGCAGTTATATTATGAATAACCAAAAATCAAAGGTCTCACTACAAAAAGGAATCACCTCATCACTCTCACTAAAAGAGAAATTCACACGTTCGGCAGCATCATTGTCGCGCCCCCTAACCCTTGCGGTGTGTGCAATGCTTCTGTCATTGTGCCTGATTCTCTCATATTTCGGAAATGTGTCCATCACGTTTCTCGGAACAAATGTGATCAAACTCAGCTTTACGGCACTTCCGATAGCCGTGGCAGCAATGCTGTACGGACCTGTTCCGGCGGGAGTAATAGGCGCGCTCAGCGATATCATAGGTTTTATGCTTGCGCCTATGGGTGCATACATTCCCGGATTTACGATAAGCATGCTACTCGTTGGCTTTATATACGGCGCAGCGTTTTATAATGAAAAGCCCGGTATTCCGAGAGTGGCATTAACACAACTGATTGTATCAATAGCAATAAACGAGATGCTTGGTTCATTGTGGTTTGTGCTGTTTTACGGGTTTACACCATCAACGGCATTATCTGTCAGAGGTATAAAAGAGTTAATTATGTATCCGATACTAACGGCACTGATATTCGGAATGATACAAGTTACCGAAAGGTTACCGGAAGTAAGACGCATAAGAAGAGAATAATAAGCTTTTGGAGACAATTAATATGAAATTTATAAAAAGAACAGCCGCCGCAGTTATTGCAGCAGCTTTGATCATATCACTTGCAGCATGCGGCGCGCAGAGCGGTACGTCCGATAATGACACAGGCACGACGTCTTCCGCAGCGGTTTCCGCGACTGTCACGCCGTCTGTATCGGCTCCGGAAACCAGCGAAACGGAGTCCACGTCCACCTCCGATTCATCAGCCGAATTGGAACAGATCAAGAAAGACGCAGATCAAGCGTCCGAACTGATCATGGACGCAATTGATACATACAATATGTACTATAAAAAAGACAAAAGCGAAGAAGAAAGGATCAAAGGAGAAAAGACATACAACGGTCAAAGTATTGTTCTCGCCACTGTAGCAGATGTATACGCGGAAAACGGCATAGAGTTAACCCAGGATATGTTATCAAAAACAATAGACGGCACAAAGTATACTATTTGTTTTGGTAAAATGAATGAAACCGACAAAGCATCTGTTTTCTTGGCAGCTGAGGAAGAAATGAGCAATGCTTCTTCTGCCTATAATGTCAGAGCAAATGGTACTATCGGTGAAATAGCAAGAACGTTAGATATTTTGGATATTCATTTTGATGATTAAGACATTATTCGTTTTTAACAGAGTATAAACAAAAGTGGAATTAGCTCTTTTTTGACGCTAATTCCACTTTTAACTTTTTTTGTAAGCTCACAGTGCTTTGCCGTTTTCGTCTGTGCGGTGAAGTTCAAACCAGAACACCGAACCCTTCCCCACTTTGCTGAAAACACCGAATTGTGCGTTGTGCAGCTTCAAAACTGTTTTTACAATCGACAAACCAAGTCCGGTGCCGATTTTTGCGCTTTTGTGAGATTTATCAACTTTGTAATACCGATCCCAGATATTTTTCAGCTTGTCCTGCGGAATTCCGGGGCCGTTGTCCATCACTTCAATGCGAACCCTGTTGTCGTAGCAAATTTGCCGAACCGTAATCTCTCTGTTGTCGCCTGCGTAATTCACCGCGTTATTCACAAGATTGTATATTACTTGAGATATTTTCAGCTCGTCGGCATAAACATAAACGTCCTGATCCTGCTCCAGTGTAAAGATAAATCCGTCCTGCTCTTTAAGCTTATTGTATCGCCCGAACATCGTTCTGATTGTTTCGGTAATACAGAATACAGACGCGTCAAGCTTCATTGTTCCGGCTTCGATCTTCGACAAATCGATCAAGTCGTTAACAAGGCTTGTAAGTCTCGTTGCCTCGTCAATGATTATCTGAATATTCTCCGGCGTGTTCTCCCCCGGAATATCCCTCATGACTTCGCCGTAGCCTGTTATCAGCGTAAGCGGCGTTCGCAGATCGTGCGACACGTTTGCAATAAGGTCCTTCCTCATCTGATCAAGCTGCCTTAGCTCCGACGTCGCATAATTCAATGCCTCTGCGAGTTGCTGCGCCTCGCGGTATCCGTCCACTTTAAATTCAACATCGTAGTTGCCCACGGCAAGCTCTTTTGCGGAATTTGTCAGATCGGTGATCGGCTTTGCCAGCAAACGCGCAAATTTATATGTGATAAATATAGAAAGCACCGACACAATTATCATTATGATGCGCAGCTGATACAACAGTGTTAGCTGCGTGTTTTGTCTTGGAGTGACCACCGACTCAAGCAGCATCAGATAATCATCGCCG
>CADCOF010000136.1 GCA_902802975.1 uncultured Ruminococcus sp.
AATTATGAAAATGTTTAACGACGACTAAAAATAAAGTAATTGAAAACGGTGGGCTTTTGCGGCTCACCGTTTTTTGTTATAGTAAACGCTATTTTCTATTGAGCTGTTAGTTATTGGTTATTAGATTCAGATCAGATTAGCTAATAACTACCAATCAATTAGTAAAACTGCCCAAAAAGTGCAATTAAAATTAGTGCAATTAGTTGATTTTATAATTTAGATAAAATTATCGTTGATTTTTTGTGAAAAAATGATATAATTAATAATTGGTGGGAATTATCATTTGTCGAGTTTCCAAGTAACCAAATCGACTGCATTATGCAATGAAGGGAGCTAACATCACATTGAAACAGTATGAACCGAATAAAATATTCAATATTGCACTCGCGGGTCATGGATCCTGCGGAAAGACTTCTCTCGCCGAAGCTATGCTCTATCTTTCGGGCGCGTCGGATCGTCTGGGAAAAGTCGATGACGGCAATACCGTTCTCGATTTCGACCCCGAGGAGATAAAGAGGAAGGTTTCTGTTGTGTCCTCCATTGCGCCTATCGAGTGGAAGGGCAATAAGATAAATATTATTGATACTCCCGGACTGCTCGACTTCCAGGGCGGACTTTACGAAGGCATGCGCGCAGCTGACAGCGCGGTTATCGTTGTGTCCGGTAAAAACGGCGTGAGCATCGGCACCGAAAAGGCCGTTAAGCTCGCAGACGAGCAGGGGCTTACAAAAATTTTCTTTGTAAACGGATTATGCGATGAGAGCGCGCGTTTCTATCGTGTATTCGAAACTTTGAAATCCCAGTTCGGACCGTCGGTGTGCCCGGTAGTTGTTCCGTATATCGAGAACGGTCAGGCAAACACCTACGTAAATCTTTTCGATTATAAAGCATATAAATATGAAAACGGCACCGTTAAGCAGGTTGCTCTTCCCGATATGGGCGAACGCCTTGAGGGCTTGCGCACAGCTATCAAAGAGGCTGTTGCCGAGACAAGCGAGGAACTTCTCGATAAGTTCCTCATGGGCGAAGAGTTCACTCCGGAAGAGATCATCATGGGCGTTTCTCAGGGAGTTAAGGACGGCTCGATCTGTCCTGTATTCTGCGGCGACGCGCAGTTGACATACGGTATCGATCAGTTCCTCAACAGCCTTATTTGGCTTGCGCCCAACGCAGCGGCTAAGGGCAGCGAGATCGGTTCAGACCCGAACGGCGACGTTGTGGAGCTTGCAGTAAGCCAGAATGCGGCAACGGCAGCACTTGTATTCAAGACGGTAAGCGACCCGTTCGTAGGCAAGCTTTCGTTCTTCAAGGTTATTTCGGGTAAGGTTTCTGCCGCTAACCCGCTTTTGAACATGCGCACAGGCGAGACCGAGCGTATCACAAAGGTTCTTATTCCGCGCGGAAAGAAACAAGAAGAAGCGTCATATATAGGCGCGGGCGACATCGGCTGCGTTGCAAAGCTGCTCAACACACAGACAGGCGACACGCTTTGTTCTCCTGTAAGAAAAGTTACAATTGACGGTATAGACTATCCGAAGCCGTCATACTCAATGGCTATCGCGCCGAAGAAAAAGGGCGATGAGGATAAAGTTGCACAGGGCATACTGAAACTTTGCGAAGAAGACAAGACGCTTGTATACACACATAATCACGAGACGCATCAGATGATCATTTCGGGTCTTGGCGAGCAGCACCTTGACGTTGTTGTTTCCAAGCTTAAGAATAAATACGGAATTGACGTTACACTCGACACGCCGAAGGTTGCGTACAGAGAGACGATCAAGAAAAAAGTTCAGGTTCAGGGCAGACACAAGAAGCAGTCGGGCGGTCATGGACAGTTCGGCGACGTGTGGATAGAGTTTGAGCCGTATGACGGCGAAGACCTTCTGTTTGATCAGAGAGTAGTCGGCGGCTCCGTTCCTAAGGGCTTCTTCCCCGCAGTAGAAAAAGGTCTGCGCGAGAGTATCGTAAAAGGACCTCTTGCGGGTTATCCTGTTGTGGGACTCAAGGCGACGCTTTATGACGGTTCGTACCACCCGGTAGACTCGTCGGAAATGGCATTTAAGACAGCTGCATCTATCGCATACAAAAACGGTCTGCCGCAGGCAAAGCCGGTACTTCTGGAACCAATCGGTTCGCTGAAGGCTACAGTACCCGACAGCAACATGGGCGATATAATGGGCGAAGTAACAAAGCGCAGAGGCAGAGTTCTCGGTATGAATCCGGCGGAAGCAGGCTATCAGACAATCGAAGCCGATGTTCCTATGGCGGAAATGCACGATTTTGCGGTATTCCTCAGACAGGCAACTCAAGGCAGAGGCGGATTTGATTTCGAATTTGCCCGCTATGAAGACGCGCCGCAGAATGTTGCAGACAAAGTCATCGAACAGAGAAAAGCCGAAGAGAACGCATAATTTAAGCTGGTTTCTTTTTCATATTTTTTCTTTCCCGAAGAGCAGAATCGTTATGCGGTTCTGCTCTTTGTTAATCTCTGAGTTCGACATGGAGGTGCTTATATAAATTTCGCGTTCTGGCTGCAATGAGAGGCGAAGATAATTTCGAAAAGATCAGGGAACAGCAGCCTTTCATTGAAAAATATTTTGAGAGATTCACTTTGTTTACCGTTCCAAACGAAATAAGCGAAATCAGTTCAAGTGAATTTCGCAAAAAGATACATAACAAAGACAAAAGTGCCTCACAGTTGGTGACTGACGAGGTGTGGCGTATTTTTAGTGAAAACGGAGGATTATAAAAATGGGAGTTATTGATAATTTTGACGGCGAATATCGTTTTTTAAGCAACTTTTACGTTGTTAAAGTAGAGTACGGCGGACTTGTCTACACGAGCAGTGAAGCCGCTTTTCAGGCGCAAAAATGCCTTACGAAAGAAGAGCGCGTTCAGTTTACTCAATTGTCCCCAAGCAAAAGCAAAACTTTGGGGCGAAATGTGCAGCTGAGACCGGACTGGAACGATGTCAGAATTGGCATTATGGAGGATATAGTTCGTTGTAAATTTGCACAAAACCCCGATCTTGCGAAAATGCTGCTGGAGACCGGGGATAAAACGCTTATTGAGGGAAACACATGGCATGATACGTTTTGGGGCGTAGATTCAAAAAGCGGTTACGGCAAAAACAATCTCGGCAAGATACTTATGAAAATCAGAGAAGAGCTGAGAGTTGAGAGTGGAGTTATTTCTTAAATTATTTTGTAGGAAAAATTGACAAAATAATATTGACGTGTTAAGATTATAATGTATAAGTGTATTTCACCTTGCAATCAGACGTTATTGGGAAATGAGGTGAGGCAACGCTTAATTATCATACACAAAAAAATTAATAAAAAAGGAGTAGATAAAGTTGAAATGTAAGCGAATTGCAGCGGCACTGCTATGTGCCATGATCTTGGGCTCGTCAATCAGCATTCCGGCGTCGGCAAATGAAATGAATCCGGATCATGAAGCAGTTTCCCTTGTAGATGTTGGCGATATCTCCACATATTCACACCTCAACGAAACATCTGAACTTGCTGCGTCGGGTTATAATTCCGGTGAAAGCGTTCAGTGGGAATTGTATGAGAACGGTACTCTTTATATTTACGGTTCCGGTGAATTTACGCCGGGCGACTACATGAATCAAGATGTACCCGTAATCAGAGTTGTTATTGAAGACGGAGTGACAAATATCCCCAACGGGGCTTTTCATGACTGCCTTTCTTTGGTCGATGTAAAAATCGGTAAGGACGTAGAGACTATAGACAACATAGCATTCTATCACTGCGAAAATCTGAAAACCGTAACTATCCCGTCAAATGTGGCTGCCATCAACGACGCTGCATTTGCATTCTGCTCGAAACTTACAAATATAAAACTATTCAATCCCGGAATTGATCTTTTTCCTACAGCTTTTGGAGACTGCGGAAACTTGAAAACAGTTTCTCTTTACGGCGGCTTCGAACAATGGAGCGACCTTGATCTTGACGCTACATTCGAATCTGCTTATGCCGATGAGCCAATCAACTTCCGTTTTCCCGAAACGCATGACTGCGATGAGGCTGAAGTAGTAAGCCGCGGTCAGTGCGGAGATAATGTATTCTGGGTATTAACCGAAAACAGCACGCTTTATATCTATGGTCAGGGCGCAATGTATGATTACGAGGGTGACGCTCCGTGGGGTACTGCCGATACTATTATAGTAGAGGACGGCGTTACTCATATCGGCGCACATGCCTTTGAACACACCGAATATCATTTTGCCGATATATCCGAAACAGTAAAAACAAGCGGCGAGTTCGCTTTGGGCATTGGTCTTTCCGAAAAAGGCTTGTATTACGGCGGCACAAGAGATCAGTTCGTTGATATGTGCATGTTTGATGAGTTTGATCTTCGCCATATGATTGAACTTGTAAAACAAACCTCCGATGATGAAGAAGGAAATCAAGAAGCACAGGCAAGACTTGCTGAATGTTATTCACAAGTCAATTCCGCCCTTGACAACATGGATATCATGTATGGAAACTGCGTATCGCTTGGTAACTTTATCAAAGGCGGTCAACTCGGAGATTCTGTATACTGGGCATTATATGATGACGGCACTGCTTACGTTTACGGCAGCGGCAATATGGCTGAAAATTATTACGGCGGCAATCTTCCTTTCGAAAACTTCTCGGAATATAGCGGATATAATCCTGATGACGCCCCGGCTAAAGAAGCAGGTCGTATAGATAAGATCGTGGTTGAAGACGGCGTTACAAACATTGGCAATTATGTATTTTCTAATTGCATCACTGTATCAGATGTCTCCGTGGCAGGCTCTGTAGAATCCATCGGTGAACAAGCATTCTGTGGTTGTTTTTATCTTGAAACACTTACTTTGGAACAGGGTGTTAGATCAATAAACAAAGAGGCGTTTTTCGGGTGCGATTCGCTGCGTAAAATAAACATTCCGGCAAGCTTACAGAATATCGATCCGACCGCTTTCTCTTATTGCAATAAGATACAAGAAATAACGGTTGACGATAACAATCCGACATATACTTCTGTCGAAAATGTTCTGTTCACAAAAGATTTGTCAAAACTTATCAAATATCCTGCCGGAGCTAAGAACACCATATACTCTGTACCTTCAGGCGTAGAAATAATAGGTGACAGCTCGTTTGACAGCTGTTGCAATCTTGAAGAAGTTACCTTCCCGAACAGCGTAAAAACAATCGAAAACAATGCTTTTTGTGACAGTTCTTCTATCAAGCGTCTTATATTACCCGACAGCGTATCATATATCGGCGACGAAGCGTTTTCCACATGTACCAGATTGGCAGAACTTAGGCTGCCCGCTAATTTGACATACTTTGGTTCAAAGGCAGTTTTTTGCTGTATTGATTTAAAGAGTATCACCATTCCCAAATGCGTGACAAAATTGACAAGCACTGACTTAGCAGGCTGCTCCAGTTTGGAAAGCATCAGTGTAGAAAGCGGAAATCCAAACTTTATTTCTGTTGACGGAGTGCTTTTCAACAAATCCAAAACAACGCTCATAAAATATCCGGCAAAAAAGAAGCTTGATACCTACAATATTCCTTCAGGCACTGCCACGATCATGTTAGAAGCATTTGACTCGACTTCCTATTTGCATACGTTGAATATCCCGGAAAGTGTGTCAACAATTGATAGCCTCGCGCTTAACTTGAACCGCAGCATTGCTGCTTTCAATGTTGATCCTGATAACTGGGCCTTCAGTTCATTGGATGGTGTCCTGTACAATAAGGCTCGTACAACGCTCCTCGTATATCCGTACAACAAAGAGTGTGATGTATTCAATATTCCTTCAGGCGTAGAGAAAATAGAGAAGTATTCGTTCGAATCCACAAACATAACAAATGTATTTATTCCGTCAACTGTAGAAAGCATCGGTTATCGCGCTTTCAGTTTCTGCACTGAGCTTAAAACAGTTGCAATTGAATACGGCAAGTTAACCAAACTTCCCGAAAATGTATTCACGGCATGTTATTCGTTTGAAAGCATCATTATTCCAAAAAGTATTCGTTCAATCGAAAAAAATGCTTTCGAGACAGTAAATGACATTTATTACACCGGTACGCAGTCACAGTGGAATAGAATTGCCATTGACCCGAATGACAAAGGTATGGCAAATGCCTCCATTTATTTCAATACCCTTGCTAATCACTCCCATATTTCTGCCGAAAAAGTAAATCTTGGCGAAATTATTGAGATAAAAGGTTCGGCGGAAGGCGGCACAGGAAATCTCAAGTACAGCTACTACTACAAGAAGTCAAGCGCAAACAAATGGACAGCCAAGCTTGAAAATACATATGGAACATACACCTCGTTCAAGCCCGGCGCAGCTGTTCCGTATGACATAAAAGTAGTGGTAACAGACCAGAACGGCAATAGCGTTGAGAAAATATTTACCTGCTCTGTAGAAAAGGCTCTCCGAAACACATCAACTGTTCCTGAGACCATCCTGCTTGGCGAATCCATCGTGATCAATGGCGCAGCCGAAAACGGCACGGCACCGTACAAGTACAGCTATTATTACAGAAGATCAGGCGCAACAAAATGGAACGCGAAGCTTGAGAACACAACTGCGGCATCAACTTCATTCAAGCCCGGTGTTGATGAACCTTACGAAATAAAAGTAGTAGTAACAGACGCAGAAGGCAATACTGCAGAGAAGATTTTTGAATGCTCTGTAGAAAAGCCCTTTGAAAATACATCTACCGTTCCGGAAAAAATCACACTTGGCGATACCATCAAAATAAAAGGCTCGGCAAAAGGCGGCCGCAGCTCCTACTCATACGGCTATTATTACAAGAAGTCAAGTGCAAACACATGGACAACCAAATCTGAATACACAAATGCAACCTCGACTTCATTCAAGCCCGGCGCAGCTGTTCCATATGACATTAAAGTAGTTGCATATGATTCAAATGGCAAGGAAGCAGAGAAGATTTTCACATGCGCTGTAGAAAAGCCATTGGAAAACAAATCGACAGTTCCCGAATCGATCAAGCTCGGCGAATACATCAAGATCACAGGCGCAGCCGAAAACGGCACAGGACCGTACAAATACAGTTATTACTACAAGAAGTCAACTGTAAACACATGGAACAAGAGACTTGAAAATACGACAGCAACTTCAACATCATTCAAGCCCGGCTCCGCTGTTGCGTATGACATTAAGGTAGTTGTAACAGACTCAACCGGCAAGACAGCAGAGAAAGTTTACACCTGCTCTGTAAAAAATCCGTTGGAAAATACGTCTGTAGTTCCCGAATCGATCAAACTCGGCGAAAAAGTCACAATCAATGGCTCGGCTAAAGGCGGCACAGCACCGTACACATTCAGCTATTATTACAAGAAGTCAAGTGTCAACAATTGGAACACGAAGTTTGAAAACACAACAACAACTTCAACGTCGTTCAAACCCGGTTCCGCTGTTCTGTATGACGTAAGGGTAGTAGTAACAGACGCCAATGGCGAGAAAGCAGAGAATATCTACACTGTTTCAGTTAACAAATAATATGACAAAAAAGAGTCTGGGGATTATTCCTCAGGCTCTTTCTTTTGAATTTGTTTAAAAAAATGGCAACCGCAATCCCACCGGCTTTAGACGCAATGTCATCAACTTATAGTAAACGACATAAGTCTTTACCTAAACACATTTTTCGGCAACAATAAAGCACGACGGAACTTGCCTGCGGGCGCATGCCCATATGCGCTAACATAACAAAAATTCATTATTGTTACCAATAATGCTAATTGTTATTCTTAAAATTATGGCTATTATTGCCTCCCCTGTAGGGGAGGTGGCATGGCTGCGAAAGCAGACGTGACGGAGGGGTTATACTGCGGTAATTTTCGTTTTGGCACACT
>CADCOF010000137.1 GCA_902802975.1 uncultured Ruminococcus sp.
AGCGGTCACAGCTATTCCTGCGCCGTTTACCTGCTGCCGAATACGGGTTTTACCTTCCCGGGCAAGACCGATTCTTCCGGCAATATGAGTATTCCCGGAACACTCAACGGGCGAACGGGCGCAGTGCGCAATAACATCGGCAGACTTCAAACCACAGGCGGCGTGCTTGTCACCTATACTTTCGGTAAAGATAATGTTCCGACACTCTATACCTTCAGCGTTGAAGACGTTGTTTATCCTCGCCCGGGAAAGAAGCCGAGCTATACGGCAACGCCCGGTCAATTTACAAAGCTTTGCACCGATTATCACTCCACGAATATGTACAACTTTTATGACGGCATTATGTGGTATGATAAAACCGACAGCAGACGCCTTGAACCCAACGATACATTTATTGAAGGTCATACATATTACATGGACGTTGTGCTTGAAACGACCCACGGCTGCGAATTCGCCTTTACCGATGATGATACATACCATCTTTACGGCACGATCGGCGGAAATGAAGCTTTAGGCTCGGCGATAACGGATAATAAGGGAGAGCGCAGACATTATCTTGTGGCAAGTGCAGAGATAGGCGTTTGCGAGAACTATTCGGGTCCCGTGAATTATTTGTCGAGAGTTGATCTTTCCGGAATTGTAATGCCCGTTGCCGGCGAAAAGGCTGAGTTTTTCGCGAAATCACTGACCGAGGGCGTTTACGTTGACAATTCGTTCGATGATGATAAATTTCACAACGGCGTTTGCTGGATCGACATGACAGAGTACCACGCGCTCGAGGAAGGCGAGAAATTTGTCGACGAGCATTATTATCAGCTTAATGTTATTTTCAGCGCGGAAGATGGTTATGAATTTTCCGAGAGCGGCGGTGTGTCGAATCTGTACACCTACATCAACGGCGAACACGAAAGCTCCATGACACACAGCGGCAGTAACTCAAAGAAAATACGGCAGGCATACGCAAGCTACAAGTGCAAGCCGCAGGAGCCGGTTTATAACATAACGGTTAAGGGCGGTTCGGCAAGTCTTGGCGGCAACACGGTCTTCTGGTCGAAGTTCGGCGAAATGCTTACGCTCGCGTGCAGCAATACCATAACCGGCACTTTTGACCATTGGGAATGCAGCGATAAGCTTGTTGATATTGCCGACATTTATTCACCTGTTACAACCTTCAAAATGCCCAAAAACGACGTAACTTTCACGGCTGTAACTAATGCGCCGCAATCCGAGACGTACAATATTACGGTAATAGGCGGCGTGGCCTTAGACAAGGACAACCACGAGATTACAAGTGCCGAATACGGTAAGTCCGTTTATCTCATGTGGTACGCTCCGCAGAACAGAACGTTCGATCATTGGGAAGCCGACACAAATTCCGTTGATATCGACGATATTCACAGCAGTGCGACTAAATTTATCATGCCCAAGCGTGATGTGACGATCACCGCTGTTGAAAAAGCCGACAATATCACGGAATACACGATCAGTGTTACGGGCGGCAAGGCAACCGATGTTTATTTTCACGAGATAACGAGTGCCGTTGAAGGCGATCTTGTTCACATTTTGTGGAACAGTTCCTCCGAAAAAACCTTTGATCACTGGGAGTGCGATGATTCCTCTGTCAGCTTCGATGATAATACAAGCACCTTTGCTGCTATCACGATGCCTGCAAACAATATCACAATAACGGCGATTGAGAAAGATATCGGCTCAGTACCGATTAAAGCCTCTTGCACCGTTACAGCACCAAAAGCCGGGGAACATCCCGACTTTACGGCGGTATCCTCGAATGAAAGCAAATATACAGTCACTGTTTCAGATTGGTATCTTGACGACGGCAGCGAATATCCCTTGCTGTCCTCCTCCGATACATTTGAAGAAGGTAAGACATACCGCGTGCGTGTGGAGTTTACCGCAAAGCCCGGCAACGAGTTTTCGAATGAAACCAAGTTTTACATTAACGGTCAGGAAACCATGCCCGTTGGTTCCGATATATGGGAAACAAGATTCACCGTAGGCGGAAGTGCATACTCGGGATTATACGGCGACGTAGACAAGGACAGTGAGATTACATCTAACGACGCACTGATGATTCTCCGCGCAAGCATCGGCATGAAAACGTTTTCGCCGCAACAATTCATACTTGCAGATGTAGACGTTGACGGTGCCATAACATCCAATGACGCGCTCGCCGTACTCCGCTACAGCGTGGGTATGAGCGTTACAGATAGTCTGATCAAGAAGCCTGTAGTGGTATGAAAATCTGCACTCATATTTATCCCGAATTATTCACGCAGGTGTGAAATAGCGGTTGCAATTCTGCGCACATTAAAAGGTAGCTACAAATCTAATAACTCTTATCTAA
>CADCOF010000138.1 GCA_902802975.1 uncultured Ruminococcus sp.
ACAGTCACATTCGGAAGAGGCTTAATCTCCTCTTCGCCTTCCGGTATGTACGCAAACGTGTCTTCGCCAATACTTGTTACAGAACGCGGAATTGTTACACTTTCGAGACTCTGGCAGTTATAGAAAACTCCCACGCCGAGTTCTTCCACATTTTCGGGAATATTGACTTCTTTTATATATTCCTGGTCTTTAAATACATACCCGTAAATCCTGGTGACTTTACGATTCAAAATCTCGGCAGGGATATTGACGATCTCTATATGCGAACCATCCTCCCACAAAGCATCTTCTCCCGTATATCCATCTATAGCAGCACGACCATCTGATATAGTAAAGCTAAACGGTCCGATAGAATCAGGAAGATCATAGTTTAAAAAAGGAATATTGTTTTCGTCGGCGTATTCCTGTGCAGCTGTATCACCATATCCCGTTATCACCAAATAAGGAAGTGCTTCAAGAGAACCTACGCGATCATAACAAAAGGCAAACTCTCCTATTGTTTGAACCGTCCTCGGTACATCTGCATATTTCATATTATAGCATCCATAAAAAGCATAATCTCCGATACTTGTCACAGAATCAGGAATCGTAACACCGCCCAAGTCACTGCGATTTTTAAATGCCCCATCGGCTATCGCCGTCACTCGCTTGCCGTCAATTTCTTTGGGGATCGTTACATATTTTTCTGTTCCGATATACCTCAGAATAATAATCGTGCCGTTTGCGTTCTCAACAAAAGTAAAATTCTTATAAGCGTTATCTATTACCGGCGGGTCTTCCAATACATACGGTATTTCATTTTCTTCGCAGTATAAATGCGCTGCTGATTGGTAATAACAAAGTACCGATACATCGGGAGCAGCCTCATATATGCCGCCCTCCACATTCATTAACATAAACGACAAATCGCCTACGTACTGCACACTTTTCGGTATAGATACAAAAGTTAAGTTTTTGCAGCCATAGAATGCTTCGTCACCAATGTACATCACGCTTTCGGGTATACCTACAGTCTCCAACTCTGTGCAATTTTTGAACGCTGCATCGTATATTGCTGTCACTCTTCTGCCATAGATCCAACCGGGAACAAGCACATCCGGAGCCTTTGCCTTGTATCTCAGAATGATGACATTTCCGTTTTCACCTATCGCATAATCATATATCTTATCCCAATCCTTATTATCCTTATTATCAAAAGCGAAATTATTTTCTTCTGCATATTCTTTTGCAGCCGAGTGGTTGTAGCCATGTATGGTTAACCCCTCGATAGGCCAATATGCATCACCTTGTTCATCAAGCGCAAAAAATGCTAATTCCCCAATAAATTTCACATAAGCCGGGATTTCTACATCTGTCAGGTTCGTGCAGCCGGCAAATGCGAAATTGCCAATACTTGTAACTGTTCCCGGGATAGTAACTTTTTTCAGTGTTTTGCAGTCTTCAAATGCATTTTCTGCTATTTCACCCACATTGGCACCACCAAGATAACCGGGTATGTCAAGCTTTTCTTCCGTTCCGGTGTACTTGGTTATCACAGCTCTGCCTTCGTAGTCATAATAAAACTTGAATCCATCTTCTTCGAGAATACTTTCCGCACTCTGGGTAACTGACGAAATGCTTTGTGCGCCGGCTGTAATTGAGCATACGCCGACACTCGAAAGCATAGCAGCTGCCATCGCTATGCAAATCATCTTTTTGATCATTAATTTATCTCTCCTTTTTATTTCCTTTTCTGCGCTGAATATTTGATGTTACTTCGGCGGTGAAAGAATCGGGCAAAACCTTTGACGCTGCTGCCAATACCTTCATCATCGTTCCGGGAATAATCACAGTTTTTCCCTTCACAAGCTGAGTTACCGCATATTTTGCCACATACTCGCTCGACAATGACGGCGTGGCAAAGTGAACTCCGGCAACTGTGTTGAATTCGGTCTCTACAGGACCCGGGCAAAGCGCAGACACCGTAACAGGTGAGCCGGCCTCTTTCAGTTCGCCGGCAGCAGACTGAGTAAGCCTCAGAACATACGCCTTGCTTGCGTAATACGCAGCCATATATGGTCCCGGTGCGAATCCTGCCATTGACGCCGTGTTAAGTATCTTTCCGCTGCCGCGCGCCTTAAAGTCGCGCAGGAACAATTTGAAAAGCGTGTGCATTGTCTCAATATTCAGCCTGATCATGTCCAGCTCTCTATCGAGATCGGTTGAACTGAAATCGCCCCAAACGCCGAAGCCGGCATTATTGACGAGTATATCGATATTCTCGTCTTTTGTCATTTCGTAAAGCTCCTTTGCGCCGTCACTCCCCGAAATATCGCCGACTATGACCCTGGGATTTCCTTTCAATTCATGCGAAAGCTCCGCCAACCTATCTTCCCGCCTTGCCGTAATTATCAATTCACAGCCGTATGAATCAAACACCCTTGCAATGTCTCTGCCGATACCGGAACTCGCTCCGGTGATCAGCACTTTTTTTGCCAAGTTTATCGCCTCCATTCAGTAATCATATTCAGTGATTTTTGTAAATGTAAAAAAACCAACCACCATACTTACATTTTAACATGTAATTTGAATTTATGCAATAATTAATTTTAAAAAAGTGAAAGTAATTTGTGATTATTTAATCGTTATATTTAATACTATAAATCTTTTTTATAATACATACGAACAGAACCCGCTGCAAAAAACACAGCGGGTTCTATCCTGAGTTTACATTATGAAGAAATCAAAATCTTGTAATCAATTAATCAAACTACGCCCTGAGCCTTCATAGCCTCTGCAACCTTGAGGAAGCCTGCGATGTTTGCGCCTGCTACGAGGTCATCGCCGAGACCATACTTATTTGCAGCCTCGATTGAGGAATTGAAGATGTTAGCCATGATGCCCTTGAGCTTCTCGTCAACTTCTTCTGCTGTCCAGTTGTAACGCATGGAGTTCTGAGACATCTCAAGACCCGATACAGCAACGCCGCCTGCGTTAACAGCCTTTGAAGGAGCAACAACAACGCCCTTGCTCTTGAGGAATGCGATAGCCTCGTTTGAAGTAGGCATGTTGGAAACTTCAACGTAGTACTTAACGCCGTTTGCAACCATCTTCTCAGCGTCAGCCATGCCAACCTCGTTCTGAGTTGCGCAAGGCATATAGATGTCAGCCTTAACGCCCCACGGCTTCTCACCCGGGAAGAACTCAACGCCGAACTTGTCTGCATAATCCTGAACCTTATCACGGCAGGACGCTCTCATCTCGAGCAGATAGTCGATCTTCTCCTGTGTATTTACGCCGTCCGGATCGTATACATAGCCATCGGGACCCGAAAGAGTAACTACCTTTGCGCCAAGCTGTGTAAGCTTTGTAACCGTACCCCATGTTACGTTACCGAAACCGGAAAGAACAACTGTCTTGCCTGCGATATCGTCCTTGAAATACTTGAGCATATTTTCTGTATAATAAACTGCGCCGAAACCTGTTGCCTCGGGACGAATGAGAGAACCGCCGTACTCGAGACCCTTACCTGTAAGAACGCCCGAGAACTCGTTCTTCAAACGCTTATACTGACCGAAAAGGTAACCGATTTCACGGCCGCCTACACCGATGTCACCTGCGGGAACATCAAGGTTCGGTCCGATATGACGATAAAGCTCTGTCATGAAGCTCTGGCAGAAACGCATAACCTCAGCGTCGGACTTGCCTCTTGCGTCGAAGTCCGAACCGCCCTTACCGCCGCCCATGGGCAGAGATGTAAGGCTGTTCTTAAAAATCTGCTCGAAGCCCAGGAACTTGATAATGCCGATATATACCGAAGGATGGAAACGAAGACCGCCCTTGTAAGGTCCGATAGCGGAGTTGAACTGAACTCTGTAGCCTCTGTTCACCTGAACCTTGCCGTTGTCGTCAACCCACGGAACTCTGAACATAATCTGTCTCTCCGGCTCTACGATTCTCTCCATAACGCCGCTCTCTACGAGATCGGGACGCTGGTCGATAACCGGCTCGATGCTCTCAAATACCTCTGTAACAGTCTGAATAAACTCAGGCTCGCCGGCATTGCGCTTCTTAACTCTTTCAAGAAGATCTACCAAATACTCATTTTTCAGTGCCATTGTAATCGTCCTCCATACAATTTTTTGCTACATTGACCGCATAACAAAACGCCCACAAGCACACAGCACGCGGGTGAACTACCCATTGTCTAAAGCCAATGGGCTTCCTGCTTCATTGTCCTCGTAACCTACTAACTCCACAGGCGTAAATTCGGGCTGCACCATCCCTACTGCCGCTATTATAAAACAAAACTTTCGTTCAAATTGAAATGTTTTCAGGAAATCAAGCCTCAGCCGGAGCTGCAGCCTCTGCTTCCTTCTTTGCAATGGACGCGTCACCGCCGCCATTGTCTGCGATAGCCTGTACTGCGCGTGCAAAGCCTGCGATAGTAGCGTTGAGGGCATTGCATACAGTAGCGAGAAGTACATCTCTGCTCGGCAGTTTAGCAAGCGCGTCGATAGTTTCTACGCTTACAACCTTACCGTCGAGATAACCGCTCTTAATTTCGAACTTCTGGATCTTATCTGCATATTTAGCGAGAATTCTTGCAGCAGCTGTATGATCTTCCGCGCTTGTTGCAAGAGCTGTTGTGCCCTCGAGAACCGCCTTAAGATCGTCAAGACCTGCCTGCTCCACTGCTCTGCTGAGGAGAGTATTCTTTACAACAGTGTACTGAACGCCTGCCTCACGCAGTTCTTTTCTGAGCTGTGTATCGTCCTCAACGTTGATACCCTCATAGCTGACAACAACACCGGCAACAGAATTCTGCAGTCTGTCAACAACGCCGGCAACGACTGCTTTCTTCTCTTCAAGAACCTTCTGACTTGGCAAAATCAATTCACCTCCGAAAAATAATAAACAAAAAAGCCCTTCTCCACAAACCGAGAGAAAGGCACAAAATTACACACAAATAATTAAGGCTCGTTCCTCGGCAGGCGAATAAACTTTAAGCAGCAATATAACTGCACCTGCTGTCTTTGGACAGCATGATTATTATACTACAGTCTTTTCGATTTGTCAAGGGGAATTTTTAATTTTTTCGAAATTTTGAGTTTTTTGTTCAATTCTTCCCGACAAAACTAAAATCTTAACCAACTGAATATTTACAAAAATTCTTATAAAAAATATCAATAATGTCCAAACCATTATTGAAATTTTATTGAGGTCGTGTTATAATTGTTGCATATTATTTAACTTTTTAAAGAGGTAAATTGTAATCATAGAGGTATTATTTATGTATAATGTTAATCTTGAAATAGCGGCTTTTTTATTGTCATCATTATGTTTAATCTATATTATGGGTTCCAAAAAGAAACAATTTCGTCTATCAAATATAAACGGAAATAATTTTACAGATCAGCATTTTATTTTTATTAACATGTTGGTATCTGTGATTATATCTTCTGCGACTTCTGTCAGCAGTTATTATCTTGAAGATATTGTATCACAGGACGTTATTGTTTTGCAGTATCTTCTGCACGCGCTGTACTTTTTCTTTCATAATTTCCTGCCTATCTGCTTTGCACAATACGTAATGAACGTCAGCGGCACATGGAAAGGACTCAAGAGTGCCTTTTATATATTATTCACCATGCCGTTCACTCTTTGTGAACTAATGGTTATGACAAACAATTTCACCGGATTCGTTTTCTATTTGGACAATGATCTGGTATATCATCGTGGATCACTAATCACAATTAGCTACGCGTTCGGGCTATTTTACTATGTTATAGGTTTTGCATCATTCTTCAGACATCAAAAAGCGATGTCAAAAAGTGACCGTCAAACATTGGGCTTTATTTTAGGGTTATCTGCTGTTGGGGTCATATTGCAAGGAATAAGATCGGATTTTGCTGTGGAGCTTTTTGCCGAAAGTCTGACACTCGGCGGCATTATGATGATGCTTGAGGAGCGAAGCGGAAACGTAGACGCGCTCACGGGTGTTTTGAATCGCAATGCCTTAATGGATGACTGCCGAAAGCTGATCGAAAACCACAAAGAATTCAGCATTATTATTGTCAACTTGACTGATCTGGACATGTTTTCCAAGCTGTTCAACGGACGAAATATTGACAGCCTGCTTATCCAGGTATCTGACTGGCTGAAATCTATCTCTACCGAACAGGATTTGTATATATATAGAAGCTATGATTTTGCAATAGTTTGCCACCAAACATCTGATCTTGAAACGGAATACATCACCGAATCTATTCTCAATCGATTCAGTAAAGACTGGAAAACCGGCGGTGCGTCTTTCCACTTAGAGGCACTCGTCAGCGTACTCAACAGTTCCGATGATATATCATCGCTCGATGAGCTTATGGAAGTACTTGCATCTACGTACATAAAAACCGGGCTTGGTTCTCGTCTTGTTTCAAAAGATGAATTTTTCTCAAATCAACGAAACAGAAAAATCGAACAATCGCTGCGCGACGCGATAGAAAAGAAACAGCTGAGAGTCTGGTATCAGCCGATATGGTCGGTTGAAGAGGAAAAAACAATTGCCGCGGAAGCACTGATACGAATAGACAGTGACGCATTCAGAGGCGTTTCTCCCGCCGAATATATTTCAATTGCGGAGCAAAGCGGAATTATTCGCGATATAGGATTATTTGTGTTTGAAGATGTTTGCCGTTTCCTGAAAAGTATTTCGGATAAAGATTTTGGGCTATCTTACATTGAGATAAATCTTTCTGTTCATCAATTTTTGTATGATGACATTGCAAAGCATTTTGAAGCGATACGGCAACAGTATGATATTCCGGCTGAAAAGCTGAATCTGGAAATCACAGAATCGGCGTCTATTGGAGACGCACCGATAGTGTCACAGACAATGAAGGCACTGCGTTCGCTGGGATATACATTCTCGCTCGACGACTTCGGCACGGGCTACTCGAATCTTGCACAGTTTATCGGTGGTCACTACAAAAATATAAAAATCGACAAGTCGCTGCTGTGGGAATCCGATCACAACGAAAAGAATGCGTATTTGCTTGACGGTTTGATTCGTGTTATTCGCAGTCTCGGCTGCAATGTCGTGCAGGAGGGCGTTGAAACTGCGGAACAGTTGAGCAGAACGAAAAAAGCCGGCGGAAATCTCATACAAGGATACTTTTTCAGCAAGCCACTTCCGGAGGATAAATTTATCGACTATTTAGTTGATAGCATCGAAAGCGAAAAAGAAGAAAGCGAAAAGTGAGTGTAGAGGGTTGAGAGTTGAGAGTGTAAAGCTAACATTCAACTACTAACTGCCAACTACAATACCATTGCAAAAAAGATACACGTTGAATTTACAGCGTGTATCTTTTTAATGTGTTATTTTAAAATTATCATCTGGTCAGGAAACCTATTCCCACAACGTTGGGACCGCAGTGGCTTGTTATAGTGCAGCTTGCGGTAGACCTGAAAACGTTTTTAAATACGCCGAGTGACCCTACAATTTCACACATATTCTCAACGACTTCGGGAGACGCCTCACAGCTTACGACAATAATGTTATCGGGATCGAAGTCCGAAAACTGGGAAAGCTTTTCTCTGACATACTGAGATATGACCTTATCGAATTTTCCCCTGTATTTTCTGCCTACAGTCATTGTGGAACCGTTGTTGCAGTCGCATTCGATACACGGCTTGATATTGAGCAGATTTGCGCCAAGCATAGCAAGCGTTGAACAGCGGCCTCCTGCACGCAAAAACTCAAGATCGTCCAAAACGAAACTCATACTGATGTGTTTTACAAGTTCCGATATTTCTTTTGCGATCTGCTCGGCGGTAAGAGTTGTTTTTTCAACATATTTTGCTGCTTTCAGCACAAGTAACCCCGTGCCGCATGACAAGCTCTGAGAATCGATCACATAGACATGACCTACATCATTAGCCGCTGCAACCGCGTTTTGATGCGAAGACGAAATAGCGGAGCCAATATTGATATGTATGACCTCGTAACCTTCATCTACATATTTTTTGAACATTTCGGTATATTCCCAAACACTCACTGCCGCGGTTTTCGGAAGTTTCTTCTCATTGCGAAAACGCGCGATAACATCTGCCGGCGTGATATTTACCGAATCATCAAAACTTTGACCATCATAGACAATGTGAAGAGGCGTTAGATCAATATTATGCTTTTTTATCAGTTCCTCATTCAAATCGCAGGTGCTGTCGGATGTGATTTTTATTTTCCTTGTCATAAGCCTACTGCTCCTTAAAATTGTTTAGATCGGCTGCGATATTTCGGCAGCCATTGAGACTGCGCGCGACTAAAGTCCGCACTTTCAGATTAATTATACCAAAGAATGAGCATAAAATCAATAATGTTTTGCGTATTTGATCGGCTTTTTTAGATATGGTATGATTGTTATGCCAAAAT
>CADCOF010000139.1 GCA_902802975.1 uncultured Ruminococcus sp.
CAAGCCTTTTGAAAAAGGCTTGGCGAAAACTTTATGCTATGCTCTATCAAACTTCAGTTTTGTGCATTTTTACTTTTTTGCTCATTTATAGGTAATACAATAAACTAAAAACGCCTATTGGCAGCGGCGGCACACCGCCGGCAAAAATATTTTGGAATTGTCTTGTAACATGGGGCATTGTGTGGTATACTAGAATAAGTATATGCTTATATGTTTATATGTTGATCGTCTGACCTGCTGAATAGAGTTATTATTCTCGGGTGCATGCGGTCTCTGTTCATCAAATAATTTTGATCAGGGGAATTTTTACTATGAGAACTTCGGATATTTTGATCGTTGGAACGGGAGTCGGCGGGCTTTTTACCGCTTTGAATCTTCCGCGGGATAAGAACATTTTGATTATTACCAAGGATAAATGCGAAAACAGCGACTCGTTCTTGGCTCAAGGCGGTATTTGCGTACTCAAAGACAACAGTGACTATGACAGCTACTACAACGACACTATGAAAGCCGGTCACTTCGAAAACAGAAAAGAGTCTGTTGACATTATGATAAGATCATCTCCTGATATTATTAATGATCTTGTTTCATACGGCGTTCAATTTGAAAAAAATAACGACGGATTTATTTATACTCGCGAAGGTGCTCATTCAACTCCCAGAATACTTTTTCACGAGGATATCACCGGAGAAGAGATTACATCTAAGCTTTTGGCGGCTGTACGTGCTCTCCCAAACGTAACAATTCTTGAATACAATACCATGATCGATTTGATAGTGGATAATAACACATGCTACGGCGTTGTGGCAAAGGACGAGAATGGCAATTTATACAATATATTCTCAGATTACACCGTTCTGGCTACCGGAGGAGTCGGGGGGCTTTACGTTCATTCCACAAATTTCAGGCATCTCACAGGAGACGCACTCGGAGTATGTATGGAACACGACATAAAACTTGAAAATATCGACTACGTTCAAATTCATCCCACCTCGTATTATATGGCAAACCACGACCGCCGCTTTTTGATCTCGGAATCAGTCAGAGGTGAAGGTGCAATTCTCCTCGATAAAAACGGCGAACGCTTTACCGATGAACTGCAGCCCAGAGACGTTGTTACGGAAGCTATCCGAAAGCAAATGGCAAAAGACAACACCACTCACGTGTGGCTTTCGCTCAAAAATTTAAGCGAAGATATGATCAAAAAGCATTTTCCGCACATATACGACTACTGCCGCGAACACGGTGTAAATCTTCCGAATGACCCCATTCCCGTTGTACCCGCCCAGCACTACTACATGGGCGGCGTGTGGGTAGACTCGAACAGCAAGACTTCATGTGAAGCATTGTACGCAGTGGGCGAGGCAAGCTGCAACGGAGTTCACGGAAAAAATCGCCTGGCAAGCAACTCTCTGCTTGAAAGCCTGGTTTTTGCAAAACGCGCAGCGCACCATATCAGCAGCGGGAATATTTCCGATCGTCCCGAATACATTGAGAATAAATTTGAGAAAAAGCTTGGCGAAAAAACAGACTACCTTTTGATGAGAGACGATTACATAGCGATCATGCGCGGCGAGATAGAAAAGGCAAAGGAGATGCGTAATAATGAACAATAATGTGACAATGCTGCTGAATGCGGACGAGTTGATAAAATCAGCTCTTCGTGAAGATATTTCAAGTGAAGATGTATCGACAAACGCTGTTATGCCCGATGCAAAACTTGGCGTTGTAAACCTTATCGCAAAGCAGGACGGTATAATATGCGGTCTTGGCGTATTCCAAAGAGTTTTTGAAATACTCGACAGCGGCTCGAAAATCGAGTTTTATTTCAAAGACGGAGACAAAGTCAAAAACAAAGACTTAATCGCCACCGTTACGGGAGATATCCGTGCACTTCTTTCCGGAGAGCGCACCGCGCTGAATTATCTTCAAAGAATGAGCGGTATCGCCACATATACATATGAAATGGCAAAGCTGTTTGAGGGAACCAACACGCGTTTGCTTGACACCAGAAAAACTACGCCCAACATGAGAATATTTGAAAAATACGCCGTTAAAACAGGCGGCGGTCATAATCATCGCTATAATTTATCCGATGGCGTACTGCTCAAAGACAACCACATCGGCGCAGCGGGTTCTGTGGAGCGCGCGGTAAAAATGGCAAAGGAATATGCTCCTTTTGTGCGCAAAATCGAAATCGAATGCGAAACACTCGAAATGGTCAAGGAAGCCGTTGAAGCCGGCGCAGATATTATCATGCTGGATAACATGGATATCGACACAATGAAGAAAGCCATTGAGTTGATTGGCGGCAGAGCGCAGACAGAATGCTCGGGAAATGTCACAAAAGAAAACGCCGCCGCGCTCGCAGATATCGGAGTTGATTTCGTGTCCAGCGGCGCACTGACACACTCGGCACCGATACTTGATCTTTCTTTGAAAAATTTGCACCCTGTTGATACTACAGCTTAAAGCTTAAAGTTAAAAGTGGAATTATTTGTAAGGCTTGAGCTTTATTATAATGACAATAATTTTGTGCAATGCTAAAAAGAATGATCAAAAAAACTCGCAGCAAACACTTATTGCACATTGCACATTGAAAACAGTTTGATTAAATAATCATGTAGTTTATCATAATACAAAGGCACACAACCATCAATTTGTGGTTATGTGCCTTATTTTTATGCTTAATCATAAAATTTTAAAATGAAATAACTATACATGTGACATTGTCCACGCCGCCGTTCTGCAGAGCTTTATCTACCAATGCGTCGGCATGATTATCATTTTTCTCGGAAAGTATGTCTGCAATTTCCTCATCACAACACATATCGGTAAGTCCATCGGAACAAATCAGGATACTCATACTCTCCGCAGCAAATGTACCTGTGTGTACCGCTTGGGGACCATACCCTTCCTCATCTATTCCCAAAAAATTAGTTATGCGGTGCGAATCGGGACTCATTCTCGCCTCTTCCGCAGTGTATATGTTCTCCTTGAACTTTTTCATCGCAAGTGTCTGATCTTCTGTTATTTGCTCGATCTGTTTATCTTTATAAAAATATACACGGCTGTCTCCTATATTAAAAACATTAATATAATCATTATCAATAATTACCATTGCCAACGTGGAACCGCTCTGAAATCCCTGCTGACGGCGAACCATCTCCCATATCTCGTTGTTCGCCTTTATTGCGTAGGCATTCACAACATCGAGAAGATAATCAGGTTCTACCTCTCTCAGCTGATTTTTGTAAAACTCAATAACACCGGCACTAATCTCTGACGCGTCATCTCCGAAATCTTCGCCGCCCATGCCATCACACACGGCAAAAATGCGGCGGCATGACATATCCAACTCACCCGTAAAGGCGTCCTCATCTTCCAATCTCATTCCAAACTCATCTGCGTAAAAATTATCTTCGTTGCGCTCTCTGACGCAGCCCACACTGGTAGAAACAGAGACCTTTACAATGCGAGGTTTATCTGTTGTTACTTTCTCCGAGTCTGAACCCGAATGAATATCCATAATTGTTTCGCTTGATGTACTATCCATTCTATATCCCTCTTATTACCATACCTAGACTCACTAAAACAAAATGCTTATGCATAGAAGGCTTTTCATTTTTACTGCATAATCACCAAAAATTATAATCATTCAACTCTGAATTCACTAATTTAATTATAAAACATAGATTTTAATCTGTCAATAGGCTTTACAGTATTTATAGATTTTAACCAATTTAAGCGATCATATCATGTATATCTTGCAAAAAAACAAATTACAAATTGTCAATCATAATGGTGAATAGTAACATTTTTTTGATTATTCCAAATCACCTGCAAGTCAGAAACAAACACTTTCATAATTGTAACCATGCAAAAAGACCAACGCACACTCGCGTTGGTCTTTTGAGTATTACATTGCACCGTCTGATCTAAGTACCGCGCCTACCGTTTTAAACAGTATCTTTATATCAAGTCCGAAACTCCAGTTGTTAATGTACTGAGTGTCAAGTTTTACAACTTCCTCAAAGTCCGTTATTTCGGAACGTCCGCTGACCTGCCACATACCGGTTATGCCCGGTTTGCAGGCAAGGCGCGCTCTGTGATGAAATTTGTACTTCTGCCATTCGTCTACAGTCGGAGGTCTTGTGCCCACCAAACTCATTTGTCCGAACAGAACGTTAAAGAACTGCGGGAACTCATCCAGACTCGTCTTTCTGATAAATTCGCCTATGCCTGTTTTTCTGGTGCCGTCCGGCAGCTCTTTGTTGCCGATAACGCGGGGGTCAAAATCCAGTTTAAACATCATACCGTCTTTCACACGGTTTTTCTCCATAAGCTCCTTTTTGCGTTCGTCTGCGTCCATGTACATTGATCTGATCTTAAGTATCTTAAATCTCTTTCCGTTCTTCCCTATTCTTTCTTGTTTAAACAAAATAGGTCCGGGGGACTGAATCTTGATGATTGGTCCCACAACAAGAATTATCAGTATCGCTATCAAGCTGCCCACGATACCGCCGAGTATATCGAGACATCGCTTTGCAAACATTTGAAGAGGCGATGCGTAATTGATTGTCGTTGTTACAACAAGAGTACCGCCGACCTTTTCGGCAAACTGCTTTGCACCTTTTTGGCTCATTGACGCTACATGATAATGAACCGGAAGTGCCATTTGTCGGCAGTCGTCCATAAGCTTAGATATTTGCGGGTCTGTGGACGGGCAGTCTATGTACACCGCGTCAATCCACTGCTGACACAAATAATCGGATATTCCTTCCAGCTCACCCACAACAGGAACACCGCAAACCTCTTTGATATCGGATGGCTTGTCAAAAACAACGCCTACAATGTCATAACCTTCAACGTTGTTATTGATCAGGCGCATCATGATTTTTTCGGCACCTTCGGCATTGGAAACAACGATCATTTTCCCGCGTTTCCACATTGGAGAGCCATGCTTATTTATCATTGCTTTCCAAAGAACACGACCTACATAGCTTAAAACGATATAAATAAAATAAGCTATAATGAAAAATGATCTTGAAAAATAATCGCCTGTTTTCAGGACAAACATATACATTGTTGCCAGCGCAAAAACGGTTGCACTGTGGCGTATAGTTTGTATCATTTCACTAAGTGCGCCTCGCCTGGTGACATTTCTCATTGAATCAAAAAACACCATCACCAACGCATCGATAAGTGCAACAACAACAAGCAGGCTTCTGTACGGGGTGTAACTGAAAACGGAAATATCAAGTACGATAATTCCCGACGCTACCATACCAACCATTACACATATCAAATCAAGCAAGATAAAATCTATGTGCTTTGACCAGTCCTGATGATTTCTTCTGTACATTCCTTCAACTCCATTTGTCAATCAGTATAGATGACAGTTTACGAAGAGACTAAACACATTTCCGTCATTTCAACCATTATACCATCTATTTATATTTTTTTCAAGCCAAAAAACGTTTTTTCAATCATTTCCATGCAATTCAGTAACACATTCATCCGCAAAAAAACAATTGTAAACCAGCTATTGACATTTTTAAGTTTACAATATATAATATAAACCAGCCGCAGACAGATACGCGCACACAGTTTATTTGCAGCAAAAGACAAGGCACGCGTCCAACGTAATGAAAGGAAGCACTTAGAATGAAAAAAGAACGAATAAACCCTATGATCATGACAATAACAACCGTGGGAATATGTACCGCGCTGATGACGATATGTTCATGGATAAGCACGCCTGCAATCGGACCGATGGTACAGTTCACACTGCAAACATTCGCCGTATTTTTCATAGCGGGAATGTTTCCGCTGAAAATCAGCCTGCTTACTTTGACCGTATACATAGCTTTGGGAATAGCCGGGATACCTGTTTTCTCAAATTTCAAGTCCGGCATAGCGGTAATTGAAGGTCCCACCGGAGGGTACATCGTCGGTTTTTTCTTTTTGGCACTTATCATCGGGTTGTTTTCAAAAATTAAGGAAGGTTCAACCGCACTGCTCGTAATCGGTATGATTATCGGACTTGCCGTATGTTATGCGTTTGGCACCGCATGGTTTTACTTTGTATTTCTCAATACAGAAAACAGAAAAGGAATACTTGAAATACTGTCAATATGCGTTTTCCCGTTTTTGATACCGGACGCGCTTAAAATGGGATTGGCCGTCTTTATGATAAAAAAACTTTATCTCAACGACAATAGTTTGTGCAGTGTGAAAAATTGTGGTCGAGAGTGATGGACTCAGATCGAGCATTAATTCGGAATTCGG
>CADCOF010000140.1 GCA_902802975.1 uncultured Ruminococcus sp.
CGTCCGACCTCTTGTCTCTTTCTCACTTCGCTTGAAGACTGCTTCAATGTGCAGATCTGAAATACGTTCGGATTATCCCAACCCTCACGCAGAGCCGAATGTGAAAAGATAAACCGCACCGGTGAACGCTTGGGGTCACGGTCAAGCAGCAGCTCTTTATTTTTCATAATGAGATCGTAAGCCGAAACGTCATCGGACGTTTTCTCCTTTTTATCTATTTTTCCGTCGGTCAGCTTGCCTTTTTTATCGACCGAAAAATAACCGGCGTGTGTACTTTCTGCCGAGATCACGTCAAGATAACGCAAATAATCATCATTATCGCCAAGTTCAAGCTGCAAGCTGCGAACAGCCTCGTTGTATTCCTGCTCAAAAATATCGGCATACACCCCGTTAAAAGGCTGCCCCGAATTATCATACTGCTTGTACTTTGCAACCTCGTCAATAAAGAACAGCGACAAAACCTTGATACCCTTATGGAAAAGCTGTCTTTCACGCTCAAGGTGAGACACGATAGTTTCGTGTATCTGAATACGGCGAATCTGCTCCTCGTCAATATCTCCGACAACATCACCGAGATACAGCTTTACGCCGTTTATAAACTCAACGTGATCGTCCCTTGCGTCAATGCGTGAAACGGTGTAGCCGTTTTTGTATTCTTCAAGCTGCCCGGATTGCTCGTAAAGATTATAGCCCTCATTCACGGTACGGCTGATCTGCCTAACCCCCGATTTGCCCTTAACATCAAAACGGATAGTCGCCGTAGGATCGGCGCCGGAAACATTGATACTTTCGAGAAAGACAAAACCTTCCGTACCCGTCGTTCCGCTTGCGCTGATACCCTTGACCGCTATTTTCTTAACGAGTCGCTTGTTATATGCCTCGATCGCGTCAAGGCGGTACACCATATTATAAATGCTGTCGGATTTGTGCGTAGCGGAATATCGCAGCGTTAATATCGGATTAAACTCTTTCAGACGCTCCTTTGTCTTTTTGCCCTCGACCGACTGCGGCTCGTCAATGATAAGCACCGGATTTGTCTTTGCAATAATGTCGATAGGGCGGCGTGAGCGGAACTCATCGAGCTTCATATAAATTCGCCGTGCGTCCTTGCCGGTAGCGTTGAACGCCTGCGAATTGATTATCATAACATTGATATTGCTGTCGCTTGCGAAGCGGTCTATCTCCGTAAGGCGCGAGGAATTGTAGATGAAGAAACGAATTTTCTTCCCGTACTCCTCCGCAAAATGCTCCTGCGTAATATCGAACGACTTATACACGCCCTCACGGATAGCAACGCTCGGAACAACAACGATAAACTTGCTCCAACCGTATGCTTTATTCAACTCGTACATAGTCTTGATATATGTATACGTTTTGCCGACGCCCGTTTCCATTTCGATTGTGAGGTTATATCTGCCCTCCAACTTGTCTGACGGCTTGATCTGATTAGCTCGCTGTATTTTTCGGATACGTTCGAGAATAACATCATCGGTAAGCGCCGATATGAGCTTTTGATTAGACCAACCGGTAAAATCCTCATCGGTATCGGTGAGCCGGTAATATTTATCCGCACCTCTGTCCATCATATAAGTGGGAGTAAGATACGGCTGCCCGGCGAAAATATCAACAACGGCTTTTGCGGCGTCGGCCTGAAATTTTTGGTGCTTGAACTGAAGCTTCATTTTAATTCGCAATTCGCAATTCGCAATGCGCAATTATTATGCGAACCGCTAATTCCTCCTTCCTGTTTTGGTGATTGAAAACAATGCGCAATTATGTATATACAATCGAAAGATAGTCTAATTGGTCAGAAAGTGTCTGACCAATTAGATAATTGAAAACAATGCGCAATTAATCTGCGAATCACTTTCTCCTTCCTTCTTTCTTTTTTGTTACACAATTATCCGAAATCATTTCAAAAGTCAAAAAATGTAAATTGAGCATTGCGAATTGCAATTCACTCATTCTTCCTTTCTATTTTTTGCGTTTTTGTTATTGACGTTAGTATTTTTAATATTTCTTTGCAGTCTTGATAAATGCTATTAAATGATTCATCAGCTATATAATCACTTTCATGCAGCAATTCGAGCCAATACTCCGTTTCGCTGCACTCTTTTAGTGCAATATTCATCTTTGCATAAAAGTCGGCTTTGCTTTGACCTCTGATAGCTTCCTTCACATTTGCCCCGATACTCGTACCGCTTCGCAACACCTGTTTTGAAAGAACATACTCCTTCTGTTCACTGCACAAATATTTATACATCTTTATGATCCGCAACGCAAAAGCTTTACTTTTATTCTCTATAACATTATCTTTCATTACTTATCCTCTATCGCAGTCTAATGCAACTCACAAATAATTGCGCATTGCGAATTGCGAATTGCGCATTATTAAATAACCTTCACCCTTGTATCCGGCGACAACATCTTGAATATCTCCTCAACGTTGATCTTCGCCGGGCTGTCCGCAAAGCTGTCGTCACGGAAAACGACACGGAGCGGCTCCCTCTTTGCGATAGTCTTTATCACGTCCTCCGAAATATCCTTGTCAAAGCAAGCAATAAGGTCGCCGTCGTTGTAGGTGTGAACAGTCACGCCGTCTATCTGTTCGGAAGTGTAGGGGAGAGACAGCGGCAAGCCCCAATCGAGCAGGCAGCCGAAAAGCAGATCAAGGTCTGTTCTGTCCTCTTTGATCTTGCTTTCCATATTCAGCAGCATTTGCTGACTTGTTTCGGCGGGCGTGTAGTAAACATCTTGCATATTGCTGTCGGCGAGCTTGAAAACACGGAAACCCGTGTCGAGTGTGGAGTTTTGAGAGTGGAGAGTGGAGTAGTATTCGACCTCTATCTTTCTTCCGGC
>CADCOF010000141.1 GCA_902802975.1 uncultured Ruminococcus sp.
TACTTACCATTGTACACCTTTTTGAGAGTAATTCACATTTTTATTTGCTTAAAACTTGGAAACTGGTGTTAATGGAATAATCCAAAGAAAATTCCAATAAAATGTACAAAACTTAAAGGCGGTGTTATAATGCTAAATCAGTTGATATCATTTTTCAGCAGTTTTGCATTGCCGATGATACTGCACGTTGTAGGAGTCGGAGAATTTCCGAAACCATTGTCGGCAAAGGAAGAAAAAAAGCAAATCGAACTGTTTCAAAGTGGCAGCAAAGAAGCAAGAGACACATTAATAGAACATAATTTAAGGCTTGTGGCACACATTGCAAAAAAATACAGCAATACGGGAGTTGAAAATGATGACCTGGTTTCTATAGGAACAATAGGACTGATAAAGGGTATTGACAGCTATGATCCGGAACGAAAAATTCATCTTTCAAGTTACGTTTCTCGCTGTATAGAAAACGAAATACTTATGCATCTCAGATCAAGAAGAAAGAGCGCGCTGGATATTTCTATGGACGAAACGATTGATATTGACAAAGACGGCAATGCATTGACACTTAAGGAGATTTTGGCGGATAATGAAGATATTGCAGATGAAACAGAGATCAAATTACTTTCTGAAAAGCTAAAGCGTCACATTCAATTTATTCCGGAGCGAGAAAAACAAATACTCATAATGCGATTTGGACTCAGCGGCGATGATCCTTTAACTCAAAGAGAGATAGCTAAAAAACTGAATATTTCACGTTCTTATGTATCACGCATTGAGAAAAAGGCACTTGATCGTTTATCTTCATTTTCATTCACACACGAAGTAACAATGAAATGATATGTAATATAAGTGAGCAAAAATGCAAAAATTTATCCGTTACAGCTGTGACAATCGATATAATTGAGGAATTTTTTGCATCTTACTTTCTGTTTTTGCATCTTACCTGCTCTCATATTGAAATAAATTTTGGTATTTGATATACTGTAATCACAAAAAAAGAAAGGTTGTTATATTTATGAGTACAGTATTTTTTATCATTTTTATTGTTCTTGAGACATCACAGCTTATTCTTACTTTTACAAAAGCGTATGAAAAGGCTGCCTGGCTTAAAACAAGAGCCATCGTAAGAATTGCTGAAACAATTACTTTAGTCGGAATAGTTGCTGTTCCATCAACGCACTTAAAGTGGCGTTTTGCAGTTGCTTTGATAGTTTTGATAATACGCCTGCTGGTTGCCAGTATTGCGTGGCTCGCAGGACACAAAAAAGCAACGGGTGAAAAAAACAAGGTGCTTTCGGTCGTTGGATATATTATGTCTTTGATTATCGTAACAATTTCACTTGCTCCCGCTTTTATTTTCACAAATTATGACGGACTTCCCACAACAGGCGAGTTTGGTGTAAAAATGACCAGTGCGATACTTGTTGATGAGAGTCGTACAGATACATTCGAAAATGATGGTTCATTCAGAGAAGTTCCTGTACATTTTTATTACCCCGATACAAACAATGGCTCATATCCACTTATAGTTTTTTCACATGGTGCTTTTGGATATTATCAGAGCAACTTCTCAACTTATATGGAACTTGCAAGCAACGGGTATGTAGTTGCGGCACTTGACCATCCTCATCACGCTTTTTTCGCAGAAGATACACAGGGCAGCATAGTCACTGTTGACAAAACTTTTATTGATGACGCAATGAATATTAATAATGAAGATATTACGAAAGAGCAAATATTTGAAACAACTCGTGAATGGATGACGCTTAGAATAGACGATGAAAACTTTGTGCTTGACACAATAGAGAATGCCAAAAAAACCGTTACGCTTGACAATGCTTGGCACACAGAAAATTCAGACGATATAATGAGTGTACTTAAGATGATAGATACAGAAAAAATAGGCCTTATGGGACACTCACTGGGAGGCGCAACATCAACGGCTGTTGGCAGAGAGCGCAGCGATATTGACGCAGTAATTGATCTTGATGGCACCATGCTTAGCGAGAGAATTTCCATAACGAACGGAAAATATGATTATTATGACGAATCCTACCCCGTTCCGATACTTGATTTTACAAAAGAGAAAGATTATAATGATAGAGAACAGTATGGGAAGGATAACGGATACGCTTATGTAAACGACTATGTTATCGAACACGCAAAAGACGGCAGAACGGTAATTTTCAGCGGCGCGCTCCACATGGACTTTACAGACCTTCCTCTTATTTCCCCAAAACTTGCGGCAATGCTCGATAACGGTGAGTCGGAAGTTGACAACGCACAGTTTATGACCACGGTAAACGGTATCGTTCTGAATTGGTTTGACTATTATTTGAAAGGTGAAGGAACGCTTGATATTCAAGCAAAATATTAAGATGCAGACGAAAATTACAAAAGTAGATAAAAGCAGACCCGAGATAATTGAAATACAATGCCATACAATAACCGAAGAAGTGCAGGAGATAGTTGCCTTTGTCAAATCGAGACAAGGGCAACTGTCCTGTGTTGCAGATGAAAAAATGTATGAGGTTGCAATATCGGATATTTTGTACATAGAAATTGTTGACAACAAATCGTTTGTCTATACTCAAAATGGTGTATACGAGACAAAACAAAGGTTGTACGAGCTTGAAGAAATGCTTAAAGAAAAGCGATTTATTCGAATATCAAAATCAATGCTGCTTAATCTTATGAAAGTAAGCTCCATTAAACCGGCATTAAATTCCAGATTCATGGCAGAGCTTATATCAGGCGAACAGGTTGTAATAACCAGGAAATATGCAGCGGATCTGAAAAAAGCTTTAAAAGGGGAGAAAGTATAATGACTTTGAAAGATTTTATTCTCTCACGAGTACAGATTTTTTTTGTACTGGTGACATTGATTTTGTTTGGAAGTGCTGTTTATGGAGAAATATTTTTACCTGAACAGGAGCTTCATTATTATCATTTATTCAGTCCGATTATCATATCAGGAGCTTGTATTTTGCCGACTTGTGTAACCTATTTCAAAAAAGAACCCACACCGGAACAGTATATGATCAGACAGATCATTGAGTTGATACTTATAGAGTTAGTAGTAATGTTTCTTGTTTCTCCGCCTCCGAAATACAGTGGAAACGAAACAAAATTTTATGTATCTATCGGAATAATGGTAGGGATAATATACTGTATTATAGAAGTTTTGTCTTTATATAAGAAGTACAGACAAGCGATAGAACTCACCGAACAACTAAAAATATTACAAACGGCAGAATGAAATATAAAATAATCGGTATATCTGTTTATATTCTCCTTAGACCTTGTTTGAAAAATAAATCTTGCACAAAAAGAGAAAATGAAGTATCATAAGAACATGGATAAATATGAAAGCTATGATATCACAGA
>CADCOF010000142.1 GCA_902802975.1 uncultured Ruminococcus sp.
ATGTCATCAACTTAAGCTTTCGGTATGCCTCCGGCGGCAAGCCTTTTTGAAAAAAGGCTTGGCGAAAAACTTTGTGATGCTCTCTGTTTAACCTTAAGTTGATGACATTGCCCTCTATAGGCGGCGGGTTCTATTCCCACGTTCAGTAGGGGTATAAATCCCCTGCTGAACGCACAAAGCCTTCGGCTTTGTCTCTGCTTGTTTAAAGCAAAGCTTTTAATAATGGGAGTGATTATTCTGAACAATTTTAGAAGAGAACAGATCGGCAGCGGAATATATTTCAGCACGATCATGGATAACAGATTCAAAACAGGATTAATAACAGTTCTTTTTCAAACCGAAATAGACGAAAGAAAATGCTTGGCGTATTCTGCGGCAGCGGAGCTTTTGGCTCATTCCACAAAAGAGTACCCGACATTTTTGGAGCTTAGCAGAAAGCTTGATTCCCTGTACGGCATGGAGATTTCCGGAGGTACGGGCGGAAAAGTCGGCGAAACTCAATTGCTGAAAATTTCGGGCGTTTGCATTGACGACAGCTACAGCCTCGACGGTGAGTCTGTTTATGCCGAAATGGCAAAGCTTATGTGCAGTGCTTTATTCGAACCGAACGCAGAAAACGGCGCGTTCAACGAGACGGAGTTCAAGCAGATAAAGCGACAGCTCATCGACAACATTGACGCTCAGTTCAACGAGAAGCGCATATTCGCAAAACGCCGCCTTCAGGAGTTAATGTGCGAGGGCGAAAAATACGGAATAAGCCTTGTCGGCAAAAAAGAGCTTGTGCAGGAGCTGACCCCTGAAAATGTCTATGACGCGTATGAGGAACTGCTGAAAACTGCAAAAATCGAAATAATCTGCCTTACAGGTGCCAGCGACACCGAAAGCGTTAAGAAGATATTTACCGAGGAGTTCGGAAAAATTGAGAGAACTCCGCTTGAGTGCAAAACCGATGTTATCGAAAAAGCAGAGACAGTGAGAGAATTTACCGAGTGCTTCGATGTTACGCAGTCAAAGCTTCTTATCGGATTCAGGACGGCATGCGCGGAACCATCGGAAAACGTACCCGCCGAAAAAATGATGTGTTCTGTTCTTGGCGGCACAGCCCATTCAAAACTGTTCAATAACGTTCGGGAGAAACTCAGCCTTTGTTATTACTGCTCATCGGGCATGGACGCCACAAAAGGTATTATGACGATCGAAAGCGGCGTACAAAAAGAAAATGTTGAAAAAGCAAAAGCTGCCATTCTGAACGAGATAGAACAGATGAAAAACGGAAATATCACCGATGAGGAAATTGAAAGCACAAAGCTCAGCATTGTCAATTCGTACACCACCATAACCGACACATCATCGGGCACTTTGGGCTGGTATCTGCATCAGATACTCCGCGGCGGCGATATCCGCACACCCGAGGAGGAAGCAAAGCGAATCAACGCGGTAAATAAAGAAATGATAGTTGAAGCAGCAAACAGGCTTACTCTCGACACAATATATCTGCTGACAGGCGAGGACAAGGAGGACGAGGAATAATATGGATATCAGGACAGTAGAAAGCAATATCGTAAAAGATAAATACTATGTTGTTGATCATCCCTCCGGTCTTACAATTTATGTGTATCCGAAACCGGGCTATAAGTCATCTTATGCGATTTTCGGTACAAATTACGGTTCTGTCAACACTCATTTTAAGGTGGACGGGAACGAGGTAACATCACCTGACGGCATTGCACATTATCTGGAGCACAAACTTTTTGAGAGTGAAGACGGCGACGCGTTTGCACGCTATGCGAAAACAGGCGCGAACGCAAATGCGTATACTTCATTTGAAAAGACATGCTACTTGTTCTCATGCGGCGATCACTTTGAAGACTCGCTGGAAATCCTTCTTGACTTTGTTCAGGCACCGTATTTCACCGCCGAGACTGTTGCTAAGGAGCAGGGCATTATCGGACAGGAGATCAAGATGTACGATGATTCGCCCTCGTGGAGAGTTATGTTCAACACGCTTGTGGGAATGTACCAAAAGCACCCGGTTAGAGTTGATATTGCCGGAACAGTCGAGTCAATAGCCGACATCACGGCGGAAAAATTGTACGAATGCTATAACAGCTTTTATAATCTTCACAACATGGTATTGTGTGCTGCAGGTAATGTAGAAGTAGATCAGGTTCTGGCGATAGCCGACAGACTTCTGAAACCATGCGAAAAGCACGATGTTGAAATGTTATTTGAAGATGAGCCATACGAAGTGGGGCAAGCTTATGTTGAACAGACATTTGCAGTGAATATACCGATGTTCAATCTTGGGTTCAAGGAAAAAGTCGGCAAAGAGCCGATTACGACACAGCAGGCGGCGTACAACGATATACTTCTCTATGCGCTTGCGTCATCGTCGAGCGTAATGTACAATGATCTTCTGGAACACGAACTGATCAACGACACATTCAGTTACGAGCGTATGGAGGGACCGGGATACGCGGCGATACTTTTCGGAGGAGAATCGAGAGACCCGAAAAAAGCAGCCGACGTAATAAAGAAGCATATAGAGACAATGAAAACTTCCGGCGTGCCGCAGGAGGATTTCGAACGAGCAAAGCGCGCAATCTACGGAAACGTTATCTCGGATTTCAACTCAAACGATGCAATAGCAAACGTGATGGTAGACATGCACTTTCAGAACAGAGAGCTTTTCGAATATGTTGACGCTATAGCAAACGCAACGATTGAAAACATAAATGAAAGGCTGAATGAAATACTCGATACAAACAACTGCACCCTATCGGTAGTAACATCTATGCGATGAAGATTGATTAACACTAACACTAAACAAAAAACTCCATCCGCCATGTTTTGGCTGCGGATGGAGTTTTTACATATCATTATGGGAACACAAATTCCAGTACCTCACAATTTCCGATACCGTAAGCGGCATATTCCTCATTTGTCATGTCATAAAAATACGATCTCATGACTCTGGAAATACCATTGTGGGCAGCTATAAGATATATCTTATCGTCGTTTTTCAGCTCATCGAGCAGACCGTAAATTCGTGCGGCAAGCCGCAGCATGCTTTCACCGCCGCCATAGCTGTCTGCAAAGCTCTGCTTTGCTTTCAAAAACTCTTTGCCGTTTCGCGGTGTGCCCTCAAATTTCCCGAAACACTGCTCGATCAGCCGTGGTTCTACTCGCAGTGGGATAGACGTTTTTCGGGCTATCCTTTCTGCCGTTTCCTTTGCGCGAATAAGCGGGGAACATATTATTTCGTCAATTACCAAATCGGAGTTTGCGATATAATCTCCCAGCTCGTCAGCCTGTTTTTTCCCAAGTTCGGTTAATTCGATATCGGTCACTCCGCAAATTTTGTTTTCGACATTCCACACGGTTTGACCGTGGCGTGTAAAATATATTTTCTTCATATATATGCCCTTAACCCTTTTATGAGTGTGGAGTGTTGAGAGTTGAGAGTTGAGAGTTGAGAGTGGAGTTGCTTAGCAACTCTCAATTCAATTCATAGCACTCGCGGTTGATTTATTATGCCGTTTACTTATGAATGTCTATCGGAATTACTTCTTCTTACGGCATATCCACTTGAACCGTAAATACTTTCTCAGCAGTTTTACCCGCTGCATCTGTTACAACTATCTTCACATCATATGGAACTGCCGCGCCCGGCTTGAATGATGTTGATGTTGACGTGGTGTTTTCAAGCTTTGTGTTCCAATTATTTACGGAAGATTTCTTGTAGTAATAGCTGTATGTGTACGGTGCCGTGCCGCCTGTCGCCGCGCCTTTTATTTTGATCGAGCTGCCAAATGTGTATGACTCGGAAACTGCAGATTTATTTACAAGTTCCTTTGTGACTTTGCAGGTTATGATCTTTTCTTCTGTTTTCCCTTGTGAGTCTGTCACAACAACCTTGATATCATACGGTACCGCTGCGCCCGGCTTGAACGATGTTGATGTCGATGTTGTGCTTTCAAGCTTAGTGTTCCAGTTGTTAGCAGAGGATTTTTTGTAGTAGTAGCTGTACTTGTACGGTGCCGCGCCGCCTGCTGCCGCGCCTTTTATACTGATCGATGATCCGAGTATTATATCCTCGGACGCTGTCGAGGTGTTTTCAAGCGGAGCGGGATTTATTGTGCAGGTAATGATCTTCTCTGCCGTGACTCCTTCGGAATCAGTAACAACTATCTTTACATAGTAAGGAACAGCTGCGCCCGGCTTGAATGATGTTGAGGTTGATGACGTATTTACAAGCTTTGTGTTCCAGTTATTCGCAGAGGATTTTTTGTAGTAGTAGCTATACTTGTACGGTGCCGTGCCGCCTGTCGCTGCGCCTTTGATCTTGACAGAACTGCCATAATCTACGTTTTCCGCTGCCGTTGAGTTGTTAATGAGCGGTTTCTTTACGCTTACGCTGAATATTTTTTCGGTAACATTGTCGTTTGCGTCTTTTACTACAACTTTTACTTCATACGGAACTGCAGCACCCGGCTTGAACGATGTTGTGCTGCTTGTCGTATCGGTCAGCTTTGTGTTCCAATTGTTCGCAGATGCCTTTTTGTAGTAATAACTGTACTTGTAGGGTGCCGTGCCGCCTGTTGCCGCGCCTTTTATGGTGACTGCATTGCCGAGGGTCACTTTTTGATCAGCAGTCGAGGTATTAACAAGCGGAGCCGGGTCAACATTTACGGTGAATATTTTTTCTGCTGTCGTGCCTGCCTGATCTGTTACAACGATCTTAATGTCATAAGGCACAGCGTATCCGGGTTTCAGCCATGTTGCGGTTTCGGTGGTGTTTTCAAGCTTTGTGTTCCAGCTGTTGGCTGATGATTTTTTGTAATAATAACTAAATGTATATTCACCTGTACCGCCTTCGGCTGCGCCGATAAGCTTAACATAATTTCCGAGCTGAACCGTATTTTTGGATATACCGGAGTAATTGATCACACTGTTTGGGTGTAGAGTTGCCGACGTTAAAGATGAGTTTGCCGAACCTATTGTAATCTTATTCCATTGATCAAGTGTGCCTGTGTAATATATGTTTTTCAATTTACTGTCTATAAAGAATGCGAATCCGTCGATTTTAGTTACACTTTTGGGAATCGCAATACTATTCAGTGAGCGGCAATCGCAGAAAGCCGAATCCGACAGTGTTGTCAATCCGTTTTGTATCTCGACTGCAGTGATATTGCAGCAGCTTTCAAATGCGGAACTGCCCATGCTTGCAACGTTAGCGGGAATAATGACGCTTGTCAGATTATTTGCATATTTGAACGCCTCTCTCCCGATTTTGGTTACATCTGCGGGGATTGTGTACGTCTCGCCTGCTTTGTTTGCAGGATATCTGAGAAGAGACATTTTATCCTTGCTGTAGAGAACGCCGTCAACAGACGCGAAATTGTCGCTGCCCTCGTCAACATTGAAGCAAACCAAAGTGGAACACTCAGCGAAAGGCATATTGACAAAAGTTGTTACGCTCGCGGGAATATTAATTGTTGTCACAACCGAGCCTTTTTTGAATGCGCTGCTGCCTATGGTCGTTACTTCTGAAGGTATTGTATAAGTCTCACCGGACTTCTTCGGGGGGTATGCGATAAGCGTTGTTTTTGACTTATCGAAAAGTACACCGTCGTCGGAAGTGAAATTTGCATTTCCGCTTGCGGCATTTATACTTTCCAAAGAAGAACAGCCATAAATATCATCATCGGTAAACGTTGTCACGCATGAGGGGATTGTTATGCTTTTCAGTTTGCCGCAGCTGCCGAATACTCTTGACCCAAAATATGTAAGATTTTCGGGCAATGCTGCACTTACCAGTTTGCTGCAGTTGTAAAATGCCCTGTTTTCTATTCTTTTTACGCTGCTTGGAATATTGATCTCATTGAGAGAAGAAGAATAGAACGCATAGATTCCTATTGTTTCAAGTCCGTCATTGAGCGTAACGCTCGACAAAGAACGGCACCATTCGAACGCATAATTGTCGATTGTCTTCACGCTTGCAGGGACAACAACTGCGGTGAGTTCGTTACAGCTGCTGAATGCGCCCTTGCATATTGTGGTCACGCCCGCAGGAATGCTGTACGACGTGTCGGCTTTATTGCAGGGATATGTCAACAGCTGTGTCATATCTTTAGAGAACAAAACGCCGTTTACAGATGCGAACGATTCACTGCCGCTTTCAACATCAATATTTGTCAAAGCTTCGCAGTCATCAAAAGCCATTTCACCTATCTCTGTCACAGCTGCCGGAACAGTAAAGTTTGTAAGCGCGCTGCAAGCAGTAAACGCATACGAGCCTATAGACGTAATATTCGGCGAAAGGGTGATCTTACTCATTCGGATGCAGCCCGAAAATGCTCCTTCACCGACAGACATCACAGTATCGGATATATCAACACTGCAGGCAGTAACGCAGCGTGCAAAAGCAAATGCACCGATATTCGAAACGCCGTCTTCGACTATGATATTTTCAACGTAATTTTCGTTTGTTAACGTTTCCTCATCGTAATTCTCAATATTTTCAAAATATTGACTGTTATTAAACGGTGAACCCTCGGGGGTATCAAAACTTTGCATTTCGCCGCTGCCATAGACGTAAGCTGCACCGCCCTTATATAAAGCCCAGTATACATAGTTACCCATACTGCCGCCATTTATCAGCGTCTGAGCAGTCGGTGCATTTCCGAATTCAATGTGCAGCTGTTCAAGCTGTGACTCGATTTCGCTGTAATAGTATTCCAATTGTTCTTTGATGTACTCGTCATCGGGGTACATTTCAGATCGTTCGATGAGTTCTCTCATATAATCATCTGTCATGCACAGATTGATAAACTGCTCTTTCGTACCGCCGAAGAAAATATACATATTTTCATTAACGTTTCCCAAGCCGCTCATGCCAATGCTTGTGACAGTATCCGCTATTTCCAGATAATGATAATCGAAGTAATCAAAAGCATGATCATTGATACCGGTAACGCCGTTTTCGACAACAATTTCATTTATGAGAATATCATAATCTGCAATTGCATCGTTTACATCAATACTGTCGAAATCAGTCATTTCGCCGTATCCATATATATACAGAATGCCGCTTTCGTGCAGCTCCCAGAACACGTTATCTCCGCACTGACCGTTAGCGGCGGCGAGTGTGTCATCGGTGTCGTGCGTTTTGCAGAACATAAACTGAATGTCGTTATCGGAAGAGGCTGTTTCGAATATGTAATACATATCCTGCGAATTGTAATAATTGCCTGCGCCATAGCAAACAACGTTCTTCAAACCGGTGCAGTGTTCAAATGCGTACATCGAATAGAAAATATACGGCATTTTTATTCTTTCAATATTCCTGCACTCGCCGAACGCCCTGTCGCCGATGGTATGAACGCTTGCGGGAATGTTAATATTTTTTAAGCTTGTGCAGCCGTAGAACGCTTCTACATCAATACATTCCAAAGTATTGCCAAAGTCTATATCTCTCAAAGATGAGCAGAACCTGAACACATTTGATTCGATACTTGTGACGCCGTCTTCTATAACTACTCCGATAACAGGTTCATACATCAAAAATTCGTTTCCGGTAATAGCACCCGTACCGTAAAAATAGAGCATACCGTTTTCATATAGTTCCCACGTAACATTATCACAGGTACCTTGCCTGATAAGCTGCGATGTTTCTGTTTCATGTGTGCGGGTTTGCGCCGGCGGCTGCACGTTAACGTCGATTAATGTATAATTTTTTGGGGCTTTTATTATTATGGATTCATAAGGGTTATCTTCATCCAAAGCCGACGCCGGTAAACTTACCGTCGAACCAACGATCAAACCGCTGAGCAGCACCGCCATAATACGTTTGTACAACATTTTTTCAACTCCTTTTGATTTATTCACTGACACGACAAACGACTGTCCAATCATGTCACAAATACACATTATGATTATAACATGATCAAAATTTATTGTCAATAAGCATAATTACGCAAAACACGGCTTTTGAATGAGTTGAAAAAATGGCAACCGCAATGTCATCAACTTAAGCTTTCGGTATGCCTCCGGCGGCAAGCCTTTTTGAAAAAAGGCTTGGCGAAAAACTTTGTGATGCTC
>CADCOF010000143.1 GCA_902802975.1 uncultured Ruminococcus sp.
ACAACGACAATAGTTTGTGCAGTGTGAAAAATTGTGGTCGAGAGTGATGGACTCAGATCGAGCATTAATTCCGCATTACGCATTCCGCATTCCGCATTGCTCATTGCGCATTCCGCATTCCGCATTCCGCATTGCTCATTGCGCATTCCGCATTCCGAATTAGCAAAACAACTCCACACTAAAAAAGCGTTTAGAAAAAGATTTATGTCGTTTAGTATAGCTACAAACTCCGCTTTGAGTAATTATTTATCGGGTAAAGAACTCTGTCTCGATTTTTATGGCAGAAATCTCCCGATAAGATCATTTGCGTAGCTTTGGAGATCTTCATAATTATAGTCGTCCTGAGCCGGAGTCTCGCTTTCTTCTTCGTAATCATATGTTTGTTCACTGTAGGTGTCTTCGTAATTATCCTCGCCGCCGTTTTCATCATTTTCATAATAATCGTTGTCGGAATATTCCTCTTCTGCGGGATACCATTCATCAATAAATGATGATGCATCTTCATAGAAGGAGCTTGTGTCGGCTTCCGGTATACTTACATCTGACGGCAGATGCTCTTCAATCAAACTGCTTACCTCGTCTGTAATACTGCTTGCTACATTACTCAGTATATTGTCAAGAAGTCCGCGCCCTTTTGAAGATGTATCTTCTGTATCGCTGCTTTCGGTTTCACTGCTTTCCGGCTCGCTTTCTCGTCTTATATCGCTGGCTGTGCTGCCGGTTGTACCCATGCCAAGCGCGTCGCTTATGAAGCCCGGAAGTCGGAATACACCCGACACAAAAAGCCAAACCAGCACTGCAATTATCGCAAGGATAAGAAACCCTAACAATCCTTTGAGGAATTTTCCGCTGTCGCGCCTGCGTGAACGCCCTCCTCGTGACGGAACTGTAACCTCAGCTTTCTTTTTCTCTTTAACTGCAGTAATGTTGTCAAAACCGTCTCCCACAAAGCCGTTGAGAAAATCTTCAGGGCTTTGTATGCGCTTTTTCGGATCAAGACAAAGTGCTTTTATCATAGCCTTTTCCGCAGAGGAACTTATCGCAACTCCAAGCTTTGAGACCGGCGTTACCGTATCATTTGCGCCTCGCTTTACTGCGTTTGGGACAACAACGCCTGTCAGCATTTTATACATTACTGCGGACGCGGCATAAACGTCCGTCCATGGTCCCGCATCCATATCTTTATAGTATAATTCCGGCGCACTGTAACCGGGGCGTGGCGTTCCGGATTCGCGCTGTGTGTACATTTTCTTGTTAAAATCTGATAGATTATAATCAAGCAGGTACACTTTTCCTTCGGCACCAATTATTATATTTTCCGGGCAGATGTCCCCGTGAATGGTAGAGATTCTGTTAAGCCTTCTCAGTCCCTGCAAAACGCCTGTAATTATACCGGCTGTGCTTTCGTAGTTTAACTGTCCCTTGCGGGAAAGCAGGGAACTAAGTGATTCGCCTGTCACTAATTCCGTAACCGCATAAGCAGTGTTGTTTGCGCGAAAGCATTCAATCAGCAAAGGAACGCACTCAACATTATTCTCGGACAGTTTGATGTTTTCATCTGTGAATGAGTCGCAGCCAATGGAAAATTTTACCTCTGCGTCTTCTGATATTGGTTCTACATCACGTCCGTTTGCACTTCTTGTTACAAGATAAGAAGGCATATATTCTTTCAAAATTACGTGTTTTTTATAGTAATTGTCAAAGCATTCATATGCAACTCCGAATACGCCAAATCCAATAACATTAATGATAGAGTAACGTTTATTGTTAAGTCTTTCTCCGCTTTTCAAATAAAACGAACCGCTGTGTCCCGACGCGGCATAAATATTTCTGCTGTTGTTTTGCTTTTTTCCTTTTCGAGAAACCGGCGTATCCGGTACCTGCGTATCCTGCTTATCGGGACGGTCAAGCTTTTTTGTTGTTTTTGTTGTGGTAGCCTTTGATCGGGGCACATACCCGCAATAAGGGCACTCCGAAAGCGTGTCTTCATATGTTTTTCTGCAGTTTAGGCAGCGTTTCAAGAGATATCACCCTTTCTTCAACTCAATAAATCATTGTCATTTATAGTGAACGTCATTGAAAAAATCCTATTAAGAACATTTTATGAGTGTGGAGTTTTGAGAGTTGAGAGTCGAGTTTGGAGTGTAAGTAAAAACTTTTTACTTACAACAAAAACTAAAGTATCAAACAGAAATTTTATCGGGGAAGAAAGTCCCACAAAAAAATAACTCCACTCTCCACTCTCAACAATCCACACTGAAAAAAGTATTTAAGAAAAGATTTATATTGTTTACTATAATACTCATTCGGTGTACTGCATTATTACCACGGTGGAGTTATCGAGAGTTTTTTTATTTTTTTCAGCAGCTGCAGCAGTTATAGCCTTACTGCATGCCAAGAGATCTTCATAATTATCATAAATGATCTGAGTAATCTCGTCTGATGTCAGATTATCTGTAATTCCGTCCGTACACAGCAGCAGCATATCTCCGTTTTTCATATAATACGGTTTTGAATTAATGTCACGATAAGCAATACCACCCATGCCCAAATAGCTGATCAAAGTATGCTGTCGTGGATCTGATTCTGCCTGATCTCTTGTGATCTTGCCGTTTTCAACCAGCTTTTCGAGGAACATTTTATAGTTGTGCTTACCTGTTATCGTTTTAAGCAACCCATTTTGAAACATAAATATAGTGCTGTCGCCAACGCTTGCCCAATAGAGCCTTCTGTTTTCGATAAGAACGGAAACAAGTGTAGTTCCCGCACCCTTATCTGTTTGAAGATCCTCAAAATGACTGATCTCATAGTCAATATAATCCAGCATCTCAGAAAAAAAATGAGGGATGTCTACCTGTTTTGTAGGCAGCTTTTTCACCGCGAGTTTCATCATAGAAACAGCGGTCAAGCTTGCTCGATCGCCGCATTCAAGCCCGCCCATTCCATCGCAGACTACGGCGAAGGAGCGATTGAGCTTAAACGGGGAAACCTTGACCGGATCGGTAACAAACAAGCTGTCCTGCTGATCCGCCCTACAGCCCTTAATGCTGCTTGATGCGGTGATGATATACGGCTCTTTTTTAGAGAACATCATATATGCACTGTGAATTGGTGGGATATCGTGGCTAACGCTGCCTTTGACCTCGTTTATTCCGGCAAACCGTTGGTTATACTTAATATCAAGGCGAAGTTTTTTCTTTTTTGAAGTACTTGAATGCTTGCTTTTGATATTATTACGAGTGTCATAGCCTACATTTCGTTTGATTTTATGTCGCTTTTTAAACATATATATTCACCTTTTAAAGTGATTTGTGTTTACAATAATAAGTGGGCACTGCCCACCCCGTTTTATTATTGACAAAAGTCAACCGCCTGAAAAAATGTGCCGATACAATATATTTAGGATAATTATATCACATTTTTTGGTAATTGTAAATACTCAATCACGCCTTTAACACGGTTTTTGAATGAGTTAAAATGTGTGAACACAACTA
>CADCOF010000144.1 GCA_902802975.1 uncultured Ruminococcus sp.
ACAACGACAATAGTTTGTGCAGTGTGAAAAATTGTGGTCGAGAGTGATGGACTCAGATCGAGCATTAATTCCGCATTACGCATTCCGAATTCCGAATTAGCAAAAAAACTTCTCTCCCCTATTGACACACAGCGCGGTTTATGGTACAATGATATTGAACATTTGAGCAACTGTTCAATTGTTCAATAATTTGATTATTATTGGGAGATGATTTTATGCCTCAGCCCGACAACAATACATCATCAATAAAAATGCTGAACGAAGATGTTTATCCGAAACTTGCGTCTCTGTTTAAGCTTTTCGGTGACACAACGCGTCTTCGGATTCTTCATGCGCTCGAACAAAAGGAGTTATGCGTTGGCGACCTCGCCGCACTTCTTGATATTACCGAATCGGCAGTCTCGCACCAGCTGAAAGCACTGAAGCTTTCCAATCTTGTGAAATACCGCAGAGACGGTCAAAGTGTTTTCTATTCACTCGCGGACGATCATGTTAAAATTTTGATTGACATCGCCCTTGAACATATTATGGAATAAATCATGAGAAGAGATGATTTTTATGACTAAAAATAAAAAGCATATTTCAGATGAAAATAAACATGGACATGACCACTGCGGCTGTGAACATAAGCATGAACACGATCATGACCACTGCGGCTGCGAACACAAGCATGAACACGATCACGACCACCATAACTGCGAACATAAGCATGAACACGACCATGAACACAACCATGAACACTGCGGCTGTGAACACCATCACGATCATAATCATGAACACAAACACGAACATGAACGTGCAGCGCGCGTTGAGGAATACATACTGAACGGACTTGACTGCCCGCACTGTGCCTCTAAAATTGAGAAAGAGCTTGAAAAAATCGACGGAATCGACGGAATAGAATACGCCGAAATAAATCTTATAAACAGTTGTCTGACCGTGGGACTCAGCCCGGAATACAGCGGTGATCTTTTCAAAGCCGTAAATGAAGCGGTAAAAAAATACGAACCCGACGTTGACGTTATATCACCGGAGGGCAATGACAATAAACCGGAAAAGGAAAGCTTTTTTAAGCTGCTGAAATCCGAAAAAGCTGTGATTATAAGGCTCATCGCAGGGACAGTTCTTTTTACAATTGCGCTGATCACAGACAAAATCGGCGCATTTCCGGCACATGTGTATTTGCCCTTGCTGATCACAGCGTATATTGTGGCGGGACTTGACGTTGTTCTTGACGCACTGCGCAATATATTTCACGGGCGCGTATTTGATGAAAAATTTTTGATGACGGTATCGACAGTCGGCGCATTTGCAATAGCGGAATATCCCGAAGCGGTGGCGGTAATGCTATTTTATCAGGTCGGTGAATTTTTCCAAAGTATGGCAGTGAGACGTTCGAGAAAATCAATTGCGGATTTGATGGACATTCGACCGGACAGCGCAAATCTGATAAAAGACGGAGCTGTAACGGTTTGCAAACCCGAAAACATCCGCCCCGGCGATATAATACTTGTAAAGCCGGGTGAGAAGCTGCCGCTCGACGGAATTGTTGTCGAAGGTGAAACAGACCTTGACACAAAGGCACTGACAGGAGAATCAATGCCGCGTCACGCCGCAGTAGGAGACGAGGTGCTGTCGGGCTGCATTAATGAAAACGGCGCGATAAAAATTAAAGTCACAAAACCATTCGGTGAATCTACAGCGTCAAAAATTCTCTCACTTGTGGAAAACGCGGCAGGGCGAAAAGCACCGACAGAAAATTTCATATCGGTATTTGCAAGATATTATACACCGATAGTTGTATTTATGGCGTTAATTCTTGCCATCGTGCCGCCTCTTGTCATGGGCGGCAATTGGGCGAAATGGGTACACAGGTGCTTTGTATTTCTCGTTATATCATGCCCGTGTGCGCTTGTAATATCTATTCCGCTCACATTTTTCGGAGGAATAGGCGCGGCGTCTAAAAAAGGCGTTTTAGTCAAAGGCAGCAATTATCTTGAAACATTAAGCATGATTGATGCTATCGTATTTGACAAAACAGGCACGCTGACTCATGGAACATTTTCAATTTCAAAAATTCTACCCGCTGCAGGCGTTGACGAAAAAATGCTGATCGAATATGCGGCGGCGGCCGAGAAAAACTCGACTCACCCTATTGCTCGCTCCATTATGGCGGCATTTGAAAAAGACGCAAACACTCTGAATGCGGAGGACTATAAGGAGCATGCAGGACACGGCGTCACGGTAAAATACAAAAACAGCACCGTTCGGGCGGGCAGCCGTAAGCTGCTTGAAAAAGACGGAATCGCAGTTGACGAAATCGGCACATCGGGAACAGCGGTATATATAAGTGCGGACAGCAAATATCTCGGCTGCATAGTCATTGAAGATAAGCCAAAGCAAAACAGCGCGAAAGCCATATCCGGTCTGCGTGAACTTGGCATAAAAAAAGCCGTCATGCTGACAGGCGACAGTGAGGCGGCAGCGTCTTCAGTGGCAGATACAGTTGGCGTTGACATGTATAAAAGCGAACTTCTTCCCGAAGGAAAGATTCAGTTTGTTGAGAAACTGCTCGAAGATATACCGGAAGGCGGCAAGCTTGCGTTTGTTGGCGACGGCATCAACGACGCGCCTGTGCTTGCAAGAGCCGACGTTGGAGTGGCAATGGGCGCGCTGGGTTCAGATGCAGCGATAGAAGCCGCAGATGTTGTACTGATGAACGACGATCTGACATCACTTTGCGACGCTGTTAAAATTGCTCGTTTCACAAAACATATTGTAATGCAGAATATAGTGTTTATTCTCATTGTAAAAGCCGTAATACTTGCTTTGGGAGCTATCGGCATAGCGGGAATGTGGACAGCGGTTTTCGGCGACGTTGGCGTGATGATTCTTGCAGTCCTCAATTCCATGAGAGCGGTTGGAGCAATGCGGAATTAACACTCACCATAATTTTTCGCACCGCTCAATTATTTGCTGTCTTAAATATACAACGAAAAAGCTGCGTATTTTTTATATGCGGCTTTTTTTGTGGGGCTGCTCGCCCCACACCCTCGGCAGCTTTTTTGAAAAAAAGCTGCGCAAAAAACTTTATTATTTATCATTCCAAAGAT
>CADCOF010000145.1 GCA_902802975.1 uncultured Ruminococcus sp.
ATTACCCAAGTGGTGAAGGGGCTCCCCTGCTAAGGGAGTAGGTCGGGTAACCGGCGCGAGGGTTCAAATCCCTTGTCCTCCGCTTAATTTTTGAACGCATGAATGCCGATTTGGCTGTTCATGCGTTTTTTCTTTTTTGATTCTGATCGCCTCACATCTAATTATTTACAATTTGTTGTTTGATTTAACTGCGAGTATGTGTTATAATTGTAAAGTATTATATGATCGGCTCTGATTCTGCGCTTGTTAAAGCAGTGTTTGCAGATCAATACATATCGGAGCGGTTTGAAATAATGGGAGGAATTATCATGGGTTATACGATCGCACAAAAGATTATCAAAAATCATCTTCTGAGCGGCGAAATGAAAGTCGGCACGGATATCGGACTTCGTATCGATCAGACGCTCACTCAGGACGCCACCGGTACAATGGCATACCTCGAATTTGAGGCAATAGGCGTGCCGCGAGTAAAGACGGAAAAGAGCGTTGCGTATATAGACCACAATACATTGCAGACAGGTTTCGAAAACGCAGATGACCACCGCTTCATTCAAACAGTTGCAAAGAAGCACGGCATCTGGTTCTCACGTCCCGGAAACGGTATCTGTCACCAGGTTCATCTTGAGCGTTTCGGTATTCCCGGCAAGACGCTCATCGGCTCCGACAGCCATACGCCCACAGGCGGCGGCATCGGAATGCTCGCAATGGGCGCGGGCGGTCTTGACGTGGCTGTTGCAATGGGCGGCGGCGCGTACTATATCACTATGCCGAAAATGGTTAGAGTAAACCTCACGGGCAAGCTTTCGCCGTGGGTTTCCGCTAAGGATATTATTCTTGAGGTGCTGCGCATCATGTCCGTAAAGGGCGGCGTAGGAAAGATCATTGAGTACGCAGGCGAAGGCGTAAAGACATTGACCGTTCCGGAGCGCGCAACGATCACAAATATGGGCGCAGAGCTTGGCGCAACAACGTCTATATTCCCGTCAGACGAGGTTACAAGAGAATTCCTGAAAGCTCAGGGCAGAGAAGAAGTTTGGACAGAGCTTAAGTCAGATGACAATGCAGTTTATGACGAAGAAATCAATATCGATCTTTCGACTCTTGCGCCGATGGCAGCTTGCCCGCACAGCCCCGACAATGTAAAAACTATCGAAGAAATCGGTCCGCAGAAGATAGATCAGGTCTGCATTGGTTCATGCACAAACTCAAGCTACCTCGATCTTATGAGAGTTGCCGCTATTCTTAAAGGAAAAACAGTTCACCCCGGCGTGTCGCTTTCCATCGCACCGGGTTCGAAGCAGGTCTACAATATGCTCGCGCTCAACGGCGCATTGGGCGACCTTATTTCTGCCGGCGCACGTATTCTTGAATGCGCATGTGGTCCGTGCATAGGCATGGGTCAGTCGCCTAATTCCGCGGGTATTTCGCTGCGTACATTTAACAGAAACTTCCTCGGACGTTCCGGTACTGCCGATGGACAGATATATCTTGTAAGCCCCGAAACTGCGGCTGCGTCCGCGCTTGCAGGCGTATTTACCGACCCGAGAACTCTCGGCGATGCAGTTGAGATCAAACTTCCGGAGAAATTCCTCATCAACGATAATATGGTTGTTGAACCTATCGAAGAGAGTAAAATGGACGAGGTTGAGGTTCTCAGAGGTCCCAACATAAAGCCGTTCCCGAAAACTGCGCCGCTTGACGAGTCTATCGACGCGTCATGTTCGCTCAAAGTCGGCGACAATATCACGACCGACCACATCATGCCCGCGGGCGCAAAGATTCTCCCGCTGCGTTCGAATATCCCCGCTATTTCGCAGCACTGCTTCACCGTATGCGATAAAGAATTCCCGCAGAGAGCACTTGAACTTGGCAAGTCGGTTATTGTCGGCGGTTCAAACTACGGTCAGGGTTCTTCAAGAGAGCATGCCGCTTTGGCACCGCTGTATCTGGGCGTGAAGGCTGTTCTTGTAAAGAGCTTTGCAAGAATTCATAGAGCTAACCTTATCAATGCCGGAATCCTTCCGCTTACATTTGTTGATCCCGATGATTATGATAAGATCGATCAGGGCGACGAGCTTGTTATCGAAGATGTACGCGATAAAGTTACGAATGGCGACGCTATTGTAGTTAAAGATATCACAAAGGGAATTGAGATACCTGTAGACTGCGACCTCACCGAAAGAACGAGAGATATTATCCTTGCAGGCGGTCTTCTTGACTACACAAGGGAGTCCAATAAGTGATCGTTGTATTCGAAGGATTAATAATGTCGTTTTGGCTTCTGCTCATCTGCGTCGTTGGTATTTCCAATGGCGCAGTCGGGTTGGTATGTTTCTACGAAAAAGACGTTCAAGATAGAGTCGTTGAATTGGGTCTTATTTCCAAAGAAAAATTAAAACGAAATACGGCGTTTGCCGGTGCTGCTCTTTGGCTTGCCGATTTGTTTGCTGTGCCGGCTATGGTGTACGGAATAAACGGCGCGTCCGGATTTACTCAGGGATTCATGCAGATGTTTATCATATACATGATAATGAATATATTCGATAGACTTTTTATTGATGTTTATTGGGTAGGACATACAAAAACCTGGATTATTCCCGGAACAGAGGACCTTATGCCTTATATACCGCTGAAAGTACACATCAAAAAATGGGTAGGAACGATCATGCTTTTTTCGATCGTTTCTGCGGCGATTGCCGGTTTGATGCAGCTGTTCATGAAATAATATAAAGGAGATAATCGAAATGTCCGATAAAATACAAATGAAAACGCCGCTTGTTGAGATGGACGGCGACGAAATGACACGAGTAATATGGAAAATGATAAAAGATATCCTTATTACTCCTTATGTTGATCTTAAAACAGAATATTATGACTTGGGTCTTGTTCACAGAAACGAGACAAACGACCAGGTAACAATAGATTCCGCCGAGGCTACAAAGAAATACGGCGTTGCGGTAAAATGCGCAACTATCACTCCGAACGCAGACCGCGTTAAAGAGTACGACCTCAAGGAGATGTGGAAATCTCCGAACGGCACGATAAGAGCATTGCTTGACGGTACGGTGTTCCGCTGCCCGATACTTGTGAAGGGTATCACACCGTATGTTCCGACATGGACAAAGCCGATCACGATCGCCCGTCACGCTTACGGCGATATCTACAAGAATACCGAAATGCGCGTTGAGGCAGGTTCAAAGGCAGAACTTTGCGTAACAAAGCCCGACGGCAGCGAGGAACGTTCGCTTATTCATGATTTTAAGACGGACGGAATAATTCAGGGTGTTCACAACCTTGACAAGAGTATTTCGAGCTTTGCGCGTTCGTGCTTCAACTATGCGCTTGACAAAAAGCAGGATATCTGGTTTGCGTCAAAAGATACCATTTCAAAGATATATGATCACCGTTTCAAGGATATTTTCCTTGAAATATATGAAAACGAGTATAAAGATAAATTCGCAGACGCCGGCATTTCTTTCTTCTACACATTGATCGATGACGCTGTTGCAAGAGTTATCCGTTCCGACGGCGGCTACATCTGGGCGTGCAAGAACTATGACGGCGACGTTATGTCAGATATGATCGCAACCGCGTTTGGTTCGCTCGCAATGATGACTTCCGTGCTTGTATCTCCCGATGGCGTGTATGAATACGAGGCAGCTCACGGCACGGTTCAGCGTCATTATTATAAGCACCTCAAGGGCGAGGAGACGTCGACGAACTCAGTTGCAACGCTGTATGCGTGGACAGGCGCGCTGCGCAAGAGAGGCGAGCTTGACGATACGCCCGATCTGTGTGCGTTTGCCGACAAGCTTGAAAAAGCAACAATACAGACGATAGAAGACGGTATCATGACAGGCGACCTTGCACTTCTCTCTACACTCCCGAACAAGAAAAAGGTTAATACCGAGGATTTCCTCAAAGCAGTTGATGAAAGATTAAAAGTTATGCTTTAATTCTGAAAATAAATTTGTTTTATAAAGCCGTTCCCGAAGGAGCGGCTTTTTTGCTTTATGTTCACCGTATTTCCGTTTCTATCGATATTGATAATTCTTTTTGTTTGTGGTAAAATATATAGAGAAGATATGCAGAAGTAAATTGACTTTTGTGAGTAGAGAAGGTGATACTGATGGAAGAGCATTCGCTTGAAGAAATTCGCACAACAAAGCATACAGTAAAGAATAACGTGTTTATAAGACTGTTTGAAGATGTAAGAAATGTCTACAGACTTTACAAAGAACTTCACCCCGAAGACACA
>CADCOF010000146.1 GCA_902802975.1 uncultured Ruminococcus sp.
AAGCTTTCCTTCGGTATGTAAAATATACAAGGTACAAAATGTACGGTATAACTCTTTATAGGGATGGTTCAGCCCGAATTAACGCCTCTTGATAAAGATATTCTGATAGCAGTCGATTATCGTCAGGTCTTTAACGGTAAAAGCTATGCATGCTCCGTGGTTATATCTGAAAAATATCCGGGCGGACGTACAAAATACCACCAAATTTTGATTGATGAAAAAATCACATTCAGACCGGGGTCAGGAATAAATACAAAAGGCATGGATAAAGCGAGCATTGCAGCTTTAGAACTAATAGCACCAAAAGAAGATAAGATATTTAATTTTAAATATGACTATTCATCTTATATAGGTTGATTGGTGCTCTATTCCGTTAAAAATTTCGTAAAAGTATTGACACAAATGGTTAAAAATAGTATAATGATCTTCAGAGAATCATTCTCTGAAAATCAATACAAAGGTAGGAAGATAATAACATGAAAAAGCTACTCGCAGCACTTGCATGCGCTGCAACACTCACCGCGTCTCTCTTGCCAATAACGGCAAATGCTGATGTTGTCACCAAACCAAAATACACCGTACTTGCACTTGATACATCGAGCAGCATGGAAACAACGACGGTATACGATGGTGAAAAGATAACAAAGATCGAAGCCGAGAAAGCTGCCGCTAAAGAGTTCTGCAAATCAGCACTTGAAAACGGACAAAACCAAGTTGCAGTCATAACTTTTGATTCATCAAGTTCGGTTGTTTATAATTTCACTGATGACATTAAGGCTCTCGACACAGCTATCGACGACATTTATGCGTATGGTGCAACAAACTTTGAGGAAGCTTTTAAACTTGCCAAGAGTTTGCTTGATGAGCTTGATTCATCTAAGGTGGATAAAAATATTGTTCTTTGCTCCGATGGTCTTCCCGTAAGAGGAGAAAGCCTTTTGAGCTATAAGTACACATCAGACGATTACGCAGGCTGGTACTTAGCCAACTCCACACTTAAATATGACAATGAAGAGATCAAGCCCAACACAACAGTTTACACACTTGGTTTTTATGATAATCTTTCAGAAAAAGAGGCTGTCTTTGCTCCGATGTTCATGAAAGATTTGGCAAGCGGCGGCATGATCATCGCAAAGAATGGTGATGAACTTAAAACAGGATTCAACAAGTTTGCAAAAGATATCAATAAGGTAGCTACACCTGATACGCCCGACAATCCGAACGGCGGCAATACAAATGGCAACGGCGAAGTAAAGAGCCCTAAGACAGGCAATACATTCGGTGCTGCACTCGTTCTTATCGGTATGGCTTGCGGCATTTCTATGCTCGTTATCTATTCAAAGAAGCGCGTTGACTAATAAAATAATAATACAACCATGTAGGAGGCTGCACATCATATGAGCAGCCCCCTGTTTTACAAAACTACCGTGATTTTTTCAAAGAATACAGCCCGCGTCCTACATTATGCCAGACGCGGGCTGTATTGTTTTTTCTAAGATTTCGAGCGCGAACTGTCTTCAGGCACAGCCTGCCTGCCGTCACCGGGAATTTTCATTATAAGTACACTGGAGATTCGTCTGTCTTCGATTTCTTCTACCGTGAAAACAACGTCACCTGATTTTACAACCGGTTTTTCGTGGGGCTGTGGTATGCGTCCGAGACGTTCGAGAATAAAAGCAGCCACTGTGTCGCAGTCTTCGGGAACGTCAAGCTTTTCTCCAATGAGTTCTTCTACCTTTTCTATTCCGGTCAGACCGTCAACGGAAAATGAGTTAACACCCAACTCTTTTATGCTCTCGTCTTCATCGTCAAACTCGTCCTGAATGTTGCCAAGTATCGCCTCTACAAGGTCTTCCAGCGTTATCAAACCTTCTGTGCCGCCGTACTCGTCAACAACAACCGCCATTTGCACCTTGTTGTCGGTCATTAGCGCAAATAATTTTTCGCAGTTCTTGCTTTTCGGAATAAAAGGCACCTTGCGCACTAATTCGCTGAGATTAAATTCGATCTTAGATTCACCTATAACGTACTTAAGCAAATCTTTTACATACAGAACGCCTATAATCGTATCTATATCGCCGTGATATACCGGAATTCTCGAATATCCGCTGTCAATTGCAAGGCGCACCGTCTCATCAAGCCCCGCAATATCTTCAAGCGCGGTGATGTCGATACGATGAGTCATAATATCTCCAACTGAACGATCTGTAAAATCAAATATTCTTTCAATTCGATTTTTTTCGTGTTCCTCAACGGTACCGCTTTCCTCGCCTGCATCTATCAAGTCGAGAATTTCCTCCTCGGTCACGCTTTTCGGCTTTATCCCCAATAGCTGTGCAAATGAAGTTTTTGGCTTTTTTCTATCTCTTTTTTCCGAACTGTCATCGGACATACTCGTCAGCACTCCTCAAATAAAAACATATCCAATTCTTTTATACACTCATATTTCTGTTTTGTCAAGCGATATTTCGTACTTTAAGTGATTTTCACAAATATTGTTTATTGTGACAAAAAATAATGATAAAATATGTGAATAATGTAAAATTTGCGAAAGCTATTGAAAAATGTCGAATAAAGAAATATAATATATATGTACAAAAAACGTGTGTGTCATGCGTTTTGCACAAAGGCACACAGCAATATTATATTCTTTGAAAGAGGGTAAAATAAATGAGTGAGAAAAAAGGGTTTATTGCTGAATTTAAGGAATTTATCGCCAGAGGCAACGTTATGGATCTTGCTGTCGGCGTTATCATCGGCGGCGCGTTCAACGGCATCGTGTCTTCGCTTTGCGACGACGTAATCATGCCTGCAATACAGCTGCTGGTAGGCACTGTAGCCGGAGATAAGTACGTTAATCCCGAAACGGGTGCCCCGGATTTTGAGATGATGACAAAGGCGTTGAATGTCGGCACTATCAAATTCGGCTCGTTCCTTTCGGCTATTATCAACTTCCTTATCATGGCAATCATTATTTTTGCTATCGTAAAAGCTTTCAACAAGATGATGGAGATTGGCAAGAAGCCCGCAGAGGAGCCTGCTGAAGAACCGGTAATAAAGGAATGTCCTTTCTGTATGACCGAAATTCCGATAAAAGCAACAAGATGCCCGCACTGCACATCGCAGCTTGAAGAAGATAAAAAAGTTACGGTTGACAAGAAAAAGAAGTAATCATCAATTCAGACTGTGCCAAAAGTTCT
>CADCOF010000147.1 GCA_902802975.1 uncultured Ruminococcus sp.
ACTGATGCCTGTAAAATGAAATCCTTTGTAAGGTTGGGCGGATTAAAGGAAGCTCCCGCCTCTATAGGCGGTGAGTACTTCACTGTGCAAATCAATGTGCAATGTGCAATGATGAGGTGTGCGGAGCTTTGTCACAACAACAATAAATTATTGCAGTGCGAAGAAATATGATCGAGAGTGAAGAACTCACAGCGAGCATGCATTGCACATTGCACATAAAAAAAATGGGGGGGCATATATGATGAAAAAAGCATCTGTTATTATACTATCGGCGATCATCGCTTTGATTATGTGCTCCTGCGGTGCAGCAGAAACCATAGAGCGCATTCAGGGCGAAATGTTCAAAAACGCCCGCTTCGAGGACGATACAAATTATACCGTCGTCAATGCGCCCGAAAGCGTGGACAGCAGCGAATATACATCTAACGGCGAGATCATATTCGGTTATGACGCGCTTGTGACAGATAGTCAGCGAAAATGCTATAATCTTATAAAAGACGCCATATACAGAATATCGGAAACGCCCGATGAAAACGGCTTCTACCCTGTCGGGCGCGTATGCATTGAAGACAAGACTTTTACGGATATTGACATGGACGTATCTATTAAAGCGTTCACACTAGATCACCCGCAGGTTTTTTGGATCACTAATCGCTATACTTACGGTTCCGCGGGCAATCAGTCAATCATACAGCTGTACTCATATCTGAGCGGGTCGGAATGCCCAAAATATATCGAAGAACTGAACAACGCCGTAAACGAGATCATGACGGCAACGCCGGGCGGTATGAAGCCATATCACCTTGAAAAGCATATTCACAACGCGGTCATTGAAAAATGCACATATGCAAAAGGTATTGAGGAGGCAGAGGACGGCTGGGAGGAATTCACGTCATACGGCGCGCTTGTCAAAGGCAGCGCAGTGTGCGAGGGTTACGCTCATGCGATGTGTCTTCTTCTGAACAAGGTCGGTATTCCATGCTACTATGTGAACGGATACAGCGAGGAAGCACCGCACATGTGGAATACGGTAAAGGTGGGCGACAATTGGTATCACCTTGACGCAACGTGGGACGACGACGAAAACGCTTACTACAACTTTTTCAACGTTAATGATGAACAGATAAAGACCGATCATGATATTGATATTCTGTTTACAGATGTTAAAAAAGGAGACCCCCTTCCGACTGCGTATAACATATATCTTCCCGAATGCACATCTAACGACGCTAATTACTTTGTTATTGAATCAACGTACATAGATGACTTTGAAGAAAGCCGCGACGTTATGGTAAGCGATCTGATCAATTCAGCGGAAAACGGCGACAGCATGTTTACCATACGTTTCGGGGAAGATTTAGAATACAATAACGCAATAGACGAAATGTTTAATAATGAACCTTACTATATGTTCAGATATATTAAGGAAGCTAATGATAGTCTGCCCGACGATCACAAGATCAGCGATGAACACCTTGCTATAATAATGATCGAAACATTCAATGCGGTTGTTGTAAGACTTGAATACTGATTACATGTAACTAGGCGGTGATTGAATGGACGAATTGAGAAATTTCTGCCTGACAGCACGACTTAAATTTTACCTTGTATCACTTGGTTTATTTATTGTACTTGAACCACTGTTAACGATATTCTTTATGCTGGGCGATGAAGACCTTGCTGATCTTGATTACAAATTTCACGCAGTGTTTTCCGCAATACTTCTTCTTATCGCCTTCATTTTCTTTCATTATAGACTGATCACAAAACCGCGGTTTAATTTTAAGAAATGCACCGAGCATCTCAATGATATTGGTCTTCTTGGCAGGGCGATTGATGATGTGCACAGAGGTCAGGAAAGATTTGAGGGAAATATTATTTTCGGCGACACGTGCATAATAGGAAAAGGACTTGGCGTAATTGTTCCGTACAGTGAGGTTTCCCGAATTTATGTAAATATTAAGAAGTACAAAGTGGATATAATAAGCAGCCACAGGCGGTATATTGCAGTAGATATTGGCGGTTCGTACTATGTGGGAGGTACTCAGTACAATCTATGCCACGTAAAGACCACCTCACAATTTGCGAGAGAATGGCGTGAAATGGCTGAACTGCTTGAACATATAGCTCCGGATATTGAAGTTAAGTAAATTTTCCTCTTGACATAAATAAACAAATGTGTTATACTCATCTATAAGCAAAATAATTAAATCGTTGATGAGGACGGCTTTGAAAAATTCGTGATTTTCAGAGAACCTGCGGCATGGGCTGCAACTGCGGGTAATTGCGTTTCAAGGTCTACCACCTCTGAGAGCCTTCCGAAATAAGGTTGGACGGCTGACACCGTTATATGTCACAATAAGGGTATTATTATTTTGTATATAATACTGAATTTGGGTGGAACCACGAGTTGTCTTTTCAGCTGCGTCCCTTTTGGGATGCGGCTTTTTTGTTTTGCTATAAATAACATTTCAGATAAAGGAGAAATAATCATGATCAATGTTGAATTGAAAGGCGGCGTTGTGAATCAATATGAAGAGAACATCACGCCCGCCGAAATCGCAAAATCCATCAGCATGGGTTTGTACAGATCCTGCTGCGTATGCCGTATTAACGATATCGTGTCGGATTTGCGCACACCGCTTACGCAGGACTGCAAGCTGGAGCTTGTAACGTTTGACGATGACGACGGCAAAAAGGCGTTCTGGCACACGGCGTCTCATGTTCTCGCGCAGGCAGTCAAGCACCTCTACCCCAATTCAAAGCTTGCGATAGGTCCCGCAATTGACGGCGGTTTCTACTATGATTTCGATGTAGAAAAAGCATTTTCGCCCGAAGACCTTGAGGCTATTACGAAAGAAATGAAGGCTATTGTAAAGAGCGGTATCGAGCTGGAGCGTTTGGAGCTTGCGCCTGAGGACGCAGTTAAAATGCTTTCGGATATGAACGAGCCGTACAAGGTGGAGCTTGCCGAAGAGCACACGAGCAAAGGCGAAAAGATCACATTTTACAAGCAGGGCGATTTTACGGACTTGTGCGCAGGCCCTCACCTCATGAGCGTTGCGCCGATCAAGGCGATCAAGCTCACGGCATGCACGGGCGCATACTGGAGAGGCGACGCAAACAAAGCGCAGCTGTGCCGAATTTATGGAACGGCGTTCCCGAAAGCGTCAATGCTCGAAGAACACCTTGCAAAGATAGAAGAAGCAAAAAAGCGCGATCACAACAAGATCGGGCGTGAGCTTGGATTGTTTACAACAGTTGATTACATCGGTCAGGGGCTTGCTATTCTTCTGCCGAAGGGCGCGCGCATTGTTCAGCTTTTGCAGCGTTTTGTTGAAGACGAAGAGCAGAAGCGCGGCTGGCAGCTCACGAAAACGCCGTTTATGGCAAAATCCGACCTTTACAAAATATCAGGTCATTGGGATCATTATCAGGACGGAATGTTTATTCTCGGCGACCCCGAAAAGGACAAAGAAGTGTATGCTCTGCGCCCCATGACGTGCCCGTTCCAGTATCAGGCGTACCTCAACAAGCAGCGTTCATACAGAGATTTGCCGCTGCGCTACAACGAAACGTCAACGCTTTTCAGAAACGAGGCAAGCGGCGAAATGCACGGACTTATCCGTCTGCGCCAGTTTACAATTTCAGAAGGACACCTCATGTGCCGCCCCGATCAGCTTGAGGACGAATTCAGAAAATGCGTTGAACTTACGACATTCATGCTCACGACGCTCGGTTTATATGAAGATGTTTCATACAGATTCTCGCAGTGGGACCCCAACGACAGGGCGAAATACATCGGAACGGAAGAACAGTGGAACGAGGCTCAGGATACGATGAAAGTTATTCTCGACGACCTCGGAATAAAATACAAAGTGGGAATCGGTGAAGCAGCTTTCTACGGTCCGAAGCTCGATATTCAGATCAAGAACGTACACGGCAAAGAGGACACGCTCATCACGATACAGATTGATCAGATGCTTGCGGAGAAATTCGGCATGGAGTACGTGGACAAGGACGGCACAAAGAAGAACCCCTACATTATCCACAGAACGTCAATCGGCTGCTACGAGAGAACGCTCGCGCTGCTAATTGAAAAATATGCCGGCGCATTCCCGACATGGCTCGCACCTGTTCAGGTAAAACTGCTGCCAATTGCCGACCGTCATCTTGATTATATTTACGAGATAAAAGAGAAGCTTGAGGCGAAGGGTCTGCGCGTTGAAATTGACGACCGCAGCGAAAAGATAGGCTACAAGATCAGAGAAGCGCAGCTCGAAAAGGTTCCGTATATGATACTTTGCGGCGACAAGGATATTGAAAACAGCACGGTTTCTGTTCGTTCAAGAAAGCAGGGCGACATCGGCGCAATGGGCGTTGACGAGTTCCTCGCAAAGATAATCGAAGAGATCGACACAAAGGCACTTTAATTACACATTAAAAAAGGGATATTCAGTGCGAATATCCCTTTTTTGTCTCTCCTATACAGAAACAGATAAGACGAAAATTAATTATTAATTATTAATTATTTCCAACGCTTTATCAAGTGCCTTTTCCGACTCAACATCAACATCAGGCACGAGCAGACTGCCGCTTTTTGTTTCGTCAATCCGATAAAACTTCTTCGATGAAACCTGAAAAAGAAGCCCGGACTTCGGTGCCTGAAACAGCACGACTTCACCGTAACCGTCGGGGCGATTGCCGCACGGCTTTCCGATAACTTTTCCGAAACCGTTATCCTGAATGATTTCTGTCATCAGCGTTGCCGAACCGTACGTTTTGCCCGACGTCAACACATAAATGTCACCGTCAAACATAATGTCAACGTCCATTTTGATTATCTTGGTGTCCTCGGACTCCCAATTCATGGTGTACGATCCCAGCCGCCAAAAACCGCCCGGAGTCTTGAACGTTTCAAAATTGGTATACATCAAAATTTCGTCAAGCACCTGCGACGTACCGCTTTGACATTCACGAAGATCAATTATCAGATTGTCGATTCCCCTATCGCCTATATCGATGAAAAAGTCATACAGGAATTTTTTGAATTCATCACCATACTCAAGGCTGTCAAACGTAAGCCCCGCCGCCTTTTCATTATATATAGTACTTCTATAGGGCACATCGTTCGTTTCGGTTTCATCATCGATGTAGTAGTAAAAATCATCGGGCGTATAATGACGAACTATTTCATTTCCGGATTTATCGCTATAAAGATAGACAGCACCGTTGTCATAAAGCCCCAACAGCTTAAGACCCTCTTTTGTATCAAGCAGCCCCATCAATGTTATCATCGCAAATTCATCTGTTTCATAAGATAATATTTCACGATTATTGTCAAGAATATCAGATATCGGAATATTATTCACGGATACAAGCGTACAGCCGTCATCAATCAATTTGCGATGTTCCATTAAGTATGAAAGCTTCATCGCCGGGAACACAACAGTCTGCGAATCATCTAATTTGTGTATTATTTTGGCGTAGCTGCGCCATACATCATAAACACTCGAATTATCACTAAACTGCGCTTTTTCCGATTCCGCAAGCTCTGAAATTTCACTCGGAACGCCGTCCTTGCACAATGGGTGAACACGCTTGAGCGTCGCAATGAGATAATCAATATCCGACTTTGCATCTTCCGCGGCAAGCACCGCCATGTCGTCCTCGATTTCATTATATGAAACCAAACTCAAATAGCCCATCGGCGGATAAATGCTGTCCCAATACGGGCTGAAAATACAGTTAAACAAAAAATATGTGATCACGGCAACAAGCAGCACAACAACTATTACTATTACTCCAAAACCTCTGCGTTCTTTCATTATAACCTCTGTTTTTGTGATGATCTATTTTGAATGAGCGCAGCGATCAAGTCCAGGAATGCAATAAAACCGCAAACGCATAATAAAGCAGCGCCTATTCCACTCGATTTATTTTCACGATGAAGAAGAATGCAGCCGCCTATGTTCCGCGCTCCTGTAAGAAAACGAAGACCAACTGCCGCCGCTATCGGAATGAAAATCATGCCTGCCATTTCCGGCTGCATACAATAAACAGCAAAACCATAATATGCCATATACAGCGGAATAAGCGCGCCTTTGATCTTAAGATTTTGGGACGCGGCATCACTGCTGTTTCCCCCGTTAAGAACGCTCGAATTAAAACGCACAATATCAATAAAGCAAATTACAATCGATATCAGGCAAATAGGTATAATAACACCAAAATACGGCGAGGTGCTGTGCCCGGTAAGCGGTTTCCACAAAAGAACTGCTATAATAAAAAAGGCATATGGAATTATAATCATGTTCATGAATACCTTCTTATCAAATTCACATCGGATTCTTTTTTTGACATCATAACCTGGAAAATTGCAGCAATCAGATCAACTACAAAAACATAACCACACAAGCAAAGAATAACGGCGGCCGTAGGGCTGATTTTATGTTCGCGGGAAAGCTTGATACACGCCGCGATATTCATTGACCCGGAATACATCATAAGTCCCCCGGCGCATGCAAGCGGTATGATCGATGCAATCATCAAAAATGGGTTCATCATTCCCCCAAAAATTAAAGCCAAGAAAAGATAGACAGGAATATGCAAATATTTTACCCAAAAATTGCGCCTTGCGGCTGCAACACAGCTGCCTTTTCGCAGTGTATGTAAATTTCCGAGAACGATATTAAAAATGCAAATTATATTTAATATACAGCATGTTGGAATAACAACAAGTAAATACGGAGTCAAATCCGTACTGCCCAGAGGCTTAAAGAGTCCTATACACACAGCGAGCAAGATATATGGCATTATAATCAAATAAACCCAATACGAAATTTTCATAATATCCCCCCAAAAACAAAAAAAGGATACCTCATGAGTACCCTTCGTCATATTTGCAAGCACTCTCAAAACTGAATAAAGCGACAAACAAAGAAGGAACCAAAGAATTGGTCAAGCTTTCGACCTATTAGTACTGCCAAG
>CADCOF010000148.1 GCA_902802975.1 uncultured Ruminococcus sp.
CGTCGGGGACGGTGGCACACCGCAGGCGTGACGGAAGGAGTAAAACAAGAAATTTTTGTGCATTTTTACTTTTTTGCTCATTTATAGAAACAAACAGAAACTTTTTCACCCGCGCCCTACATTATGTCAGACGCGGGTTTTTATTGCGGTTCTATAAAAAAGTTAGTGCGCGAACTGCCTGCAGGCGCATGCCTGCCTGCCCGTATGTTGTGCGTTTAAACATCTGGAGATCGAGATCATAGCGAATATCGGTAAAACCGTTTGCCAACATTATTTTTGCTATTGCTTCGTGTTCGTCTTCACCGTTCTCATACACTAAGTATCCGCCCGGCTTTATTTTTGACGCCCAGTTTTCCGTTATAACTCTGTAAAAATCTAAACCGTCCGAACCGCCGTCAAGTGCCATGCGCGGCTCAAATGACAGCTCCCGCTGCAAAGTATCAATCTGATTCGATACAATATATGGCGGATTTGATACTATCATGTCAAACTCATTGTCGTCATAATTTTTGTGATCAGTTGCAACGTCTCCGCATACTATCGTTATATCTGCGCTGTTTCGCTCGGCGTTTTTCTTTAAATATCCAATTGCATCGGGCGATAATTCAAGTGCGGTGACATTTGCATTCGGCATCATCTTTTTTATAGAAATTGCTATGGCTCCGCTTCCGGAACACAGGTCTATTACTTTGGGTGAGTCATAATTTTTCAAAAGCTCAAGTGCGCATATAACGGTTGTCTCCGTGTCATCTCGCGGTATTAAAACGCCCTCGCCTACGAAAAAATCATATCCCATAAAATTCCATGTGCCAACTATATACTGCAGCGGTCTGCCCGAAATACGCTCGTTTATGCAGTCAAAAAAGCGGCGGCAAAGCTCGCTGTCAGCTTGTCTGTCGCCGTGAAGTATCAGTGATGTTCTGTCTGTTCCGAATACGCTTTCCATCAGGTACAGCGCGTCTACTTCAGCGTCCGGAATATTTTGATACTCAAGCATCGCTCTGCCCCTGCGGTATACCTCGTCTAATGTTATGTTGTCCATGTCAAATCCTATCTTCTCCATTTTCGGGAATAACAGGCTTGATCGCAGCAATAGCAATTTCTATCATGCTGTCATCAGGCTCAATTGTTGTGATTCTCTGTGCCGCAAGCCCCGGTGCGGCAACTATACGCGTCAGCGCATTGTCATATTTTGCGCATAATTTGATCAGTTCGTAGCCAAAGCCGCATGTTATCGGAAGAAGTGCAAGCTTAATAAGCGTTCTCAATATCGGATTTTTAGCTGTTATGAACAAACCGATAATAACGCCTATCAGCAGCATGATAATGATAAAGCTTGTGCCGCAGCGCGGGTGAAACCGTTGATATTTTCTAACATTTTCAACAGTCAGCTCTTCCAGATTTTCATAACAGAAAATGGTTTTATGTTCTGCGCCGTGGTACATAAACGTTCTCTTCATATCGGGCGTTCTTGAAATAATTATGATATAGCCGAGGAAAATTATGATCTTGAGCAAACCCTCAAAAACACTGCGCCACATAGTGCCCTTGTCAAGTGCGGGCTGCGCTTTTGCCAGCAAATTAAATATAGCTGTCGGCAGCGCGAAAAACAGCAGAAGTGACAACGCCACGCCAACTATAGACGCCAATGTCATAACAACGCCGAACAATTTATCTCCCAGCTTATCTTCGAGCCATGCCTCAAATTTTGAAGGTTCTTCGTTTTCTTCGTCAGTACCTTCAACCGACTTTTCAGCCGAAAGCATAAGGCATTTCATGCTAAGTCTCATTGAGTCGATCATTGTTACGGTTCCTCGTATAAAAGGAAGCTTGAAAAATTTTCCCTTGTCCGATATAGCTTTAAAATCGATATCTTCCGTATAAATCGACTTATCAGCCATTCTCACGGCGACAGTTGTGCGCTTGGGTCCTCTCATCATAATTCCTTCAATAAGAGCCGAACCGCCTATTGAAGTTTTAATTTTTGTTTTTTCCGCCATCAGCGAACCATTTCCTTTCATTATCTTAATCTTCTTAATCCAACTGTTCAGCACCTTTTGATTTTACAAAGGTTAACACACTTTTCTTCTATATTGTATCATAAAACAAGAAAGATATCAACATCATTTTCAAAAATCAAGCGGCAGGCATGCGGCATGCTGCCGCTCCCAATACGCGCACATAATTTTGAGTAAAAATAAACCATATCACCCGCGCCCAACACAATGTACGACGCGGGTTTCAATTTATCGTTATAAATAAATTACATGCGCGAACCGCCCAAGTGTGCAGCCCACGGAAAAAGCAAAATGCCAATTGAGTATATGAGAGCATATCGGAGAATAACGGCGATTACGCGAGTTCTGTCTATGCTAAATTAAAAAAATCGGAAAATCAGTTGACAAGCTGCCCAAATTGTGATATCATATTTAGGCACGAACACGGAAAACAACATCCGTGCGGACTTAACAATTTGTTTAGGAGGAAGAAAAAATATGTCAACTTATATGGCTAAAAAAGGCGAAGTTGAACGCAAGTGGTACGTAATCGACGCTGCCGGCAAGCCGCTCGGACGCGTTGCCGCTCAGGCTGCAGTTTTGCTCAGAGGCAAACATAAACCTACATTTACTCCGCACGTTGACTGCGGCGATCATGTAATTATTATTAACTGCGAGAAGGCTCTGCTCACAGGCAGCAAGCTCACTCAGAAGAAGTGGCAGCGTCACACAGGCTACATCGGTCACCTCAAAGAGACTCGCTACGATACACTCATGGCAACAAAGCCGACAAAGGCTATGGAGCTTGCTGTTAAGGGTATGATTCCGAACAACTCCATCGGCAGAGACGCACTTCTCAGACTTCGTCTGTTTGCAGGCGCACAGCACGACCACGCAGCACAGAAGCCGGAAGCTTACGAAATGTAATTGAGAGAGGAGGACTAAACTATGTACGATAATTCTAATTATTTCTACGGCACAGGCAGAAGAAAAAGCTCGGTAGCAAGAGTAAGACTCTACAAGGGCACAGGCAAGATCACTATCAACGAAAGAGATATTGACGATTATTTCGGTCTTGAGACACTCAAGGTTATTGTCAGACAGCCTCTCAATCTCACTGACACAGCAGACAAGTTCGACGTTGTATGCAGAGTTGCAGGCGGCGGCGTAACAGGTCAGGCAGGCGCAATTCGTCACGGCATTTCCAGAGCTCTTCTTCAGTATGACTCAGACAACCTCAGAGGCACACTCAAGAAGGCAGGCTTCCTCACTCGTGACCCGAGAATGAAGGAAAGAAAGAAGTACGGCTTGAAAGCAGCAAGACGCGCTCCGCAATTCTCGAAGAGATAATTTTTCGGCTGAAAAGTGGCTTTTTCAAGCCTTTTTCAAGCGTTTACGAAAAAATTGGTCAATTTTTGATCAAGGCAATATTGACGATCTACCTCCCTGTTCCGGCAGGGAGGTTTTTATTTGATTATCTGCAAAACAAAGCTCAATCCGCAAAACAGACCGAGCTTTTGTAGTGTTTTTCACTTTTTACCTGTCGATCTTTCCGCATCCACTGAATAATGACGATCATTTAACCTAACGGGCAAGAAGCCCCCGCCTCTATGAGGCGGCGGGAGTATGTCACCAAGACAATTGAATAATTATTTATTTTTGAAGGCAAAGAAAATATTAAAGAAAATATTTGAGAATACATATTTGGAGAATATTATCATGGAAGAATTCAAGAAAAAGCTGGAAACTAAGATTCGTTATTTAGCAATACTCTGCTGCACTTATCCCATTATTCTTGCAGTATCAAAGAGGATATTCAAGAATGCGAGTGACTTTTCGCAGGGTGTTGTATTTGGTGCATGTGTTGGCTCAATAGGTGTGTGTATATTATCTTGTGAGAAATTATACGGCACTGCAAGATGAAGAAAAACTCAAAAATCTCTATGTGGAGCTTACGGATGAGCGTAATTCCGCAATCAGCAAAGAAACAAAGCAGACTGCAAGCGCGATCTGTATTATTGTAACATCGATTGCGTGCATAATTTCCGGTTTTATCAACGAGATTGTATGCCTTACGCTTTGCGCGGATATTTTATTGAGTGTCATAATAACTGTCGTTGTACAACTTTACTACAAAAACAAAATGTAATGCCCATGCTGCCGGCAATTTCAAAACTTGACGCATAATACAAAAAATGGTATAATTCCCATGTTGCTTATCGTTATACTGACAGGAGGTATGTTAAATGGTAATTCTCGCATCATCTTCTCCAAGACGAAAAGAATTATTGAGTTATATATTTAATAATTTCGATATTTTACCTGCAAATATAGACGAAAATATTGATAATGACTGCAGTATTGAATTATATCCTGAGTTGCTTGCCGTACGAAAAGCGCGCCATGCTTTTCGTCTGACGCTGCCTGATAATATGGTAATCGGCTGCGATACAGGTGTATTTATTGACGGTGAAATGCTTGGTAAACCAAAAAATGAACATGACGCCGCCGTAATTCTGAAAAAACTTTCCGGCAAAACGCACAAAGTGATAACAGGGTGCTGCGTTATCAGCGGTCACAATGAGATCAGTTTTTCGCAGACAACAGATGTAAGCTTTTACGAGTTGACCGATTCGGAGATCGAAGATTACATTGCAACCGGAGAACCAATTGATAAGGCGGGCGCGTATGGAATTCAAGGGAAAGGCGCGCTTTTTGTAAAGGAGATTCGCGGTGACTATTATAATGTTGTAGGATTGCCCATAAGCAGATTAAAACGTGAGATAATGAATATTTATACAAACTAAAAAACAGGCACACTCTTTTTTGAGCTGTGCCTGTTTTAATATCTAAAATATCTTACATCATACCATTGTTATAACCGGAACCGCCGTATGGGTCATCGCCGCCAATAAATCCGCCCGGTTGACCGTAAGGATCGCCGCCCATTGGTGACTGAGAGAATGGGTCGGGCTGGCTATATGGATCGTTGCCGCCCATAAATCCGCCGCCGGGTTGACCGTAAGGATCGTTGCCGCCCATAAATCCACCCTGCTGACCGTAAGGATCGTTGCCGCCGACGAATCCACCCTGCTGACCATAGGGATCGCCGCCGATAAATCCGCCGCCATACATGTCACCGCCAAAGCCCGGCTGACCGTACATATTTTGTGACTGATCAAAGTTGTTGTCGGTTTGCAGTTCTTCTGGAATATATGAAGACTTCTTGTTTGGATCCTGCTCTTCGCCGATAAGGTACGGCTGGCTCTGCTGTCTTGCGTCCTGAGCTCTTCTTGTAGTTGATTTATACGTAGGAATCGGACTTGCATCAGACTGTCTATTGCTTGAACCTACTGCTTCGTATACGAAATCTTCGTTATCCTTTGCAAATGCCTCCCAGCCCTTTGCAAAAGAACCTCTGGCAATAATATAAACAGCTGAACTGATAGAATAAATAAGGAAAGGCTTGATAATTTCCGAAAGGTCGATCATAGACGCCGAATCAACTTCATTTAAAACGCTGGTTGAAGGATTGCCTACCAGCAGATAAATAATAACAATACCCACAAGACTAACCACACCGATAACCATTGACACTTTACCATATGCAGCTGCGCCTTTTGACTTGAGCTGAGGATTCTTGCATGTGAGAGTTACGCTCTTGAGAAATGCAGTCTGAGCATTGATATAGTACAGATAAACGCCGAAAATAACTATTGTGATCAACATAAAGATAAGAATAGTCAATCTGAATGAATCGACACTTCTGTTAATCATCTCCATTTGCTCGTCGGTCATACCGCCGAATCCCGCGACGTCGTTTCCTACCAGGAATTTGACTATTGTTGAAGAAGAAAGAGCAAAAACCAATTCGGTAATAACCACGAAAAGTGCTGTGATTGAATACAATATAAGTTGGAGAACCGACAAAATATGAAGAACAGAGAAAAAGATAGTCGGTCCGCCTTTTGGCATGAGTGATGTGAAAAAAATTAGGAAAAGGGAAACTGTAACAACGAAAGACAGCAAATAGCCGAGGGTATTGTTGCTTGACTGAGTTTGAATATCAACGCCCTCCATGCCTTCTGTCAGGCTTTGTGCAAACTTTATAAAATCCTGACTAAAATTTTTTGTCGCCTGGTCTAACATGAAGTTAGCACCTACCGTGACAAGTGATAAAATAGCTACGACAAGCATCATAGGTTTTTTGAAGTATTGCTTTACAATAGCAAGATTTCGGGTTACATTGCCTCCCGCAGCTGTTGAGATGCTCATTTTGATGATCCTCCTCTGTATAATTTATTTTTTATTTTTTGCTGCGCAGACCTCTATCTTACGCAAACATATTCCATTTAGTATTATACACTATATCCCTTTTTTATGCAACACAAAAACATAAATTTATAATACCAAAAACATTTTCGTACGGCGGGCAAGCAGCGGGCATGCAGCGGGCACGCGGCGGGCATGCGCCCGCTAGCAGTTCGCGCACATACTCTATTGAAAAAACAACATCGAGGCACGCGGCGGGCATGCGCCC
>CADCOF010000149.1 GCA_902802975.1 uncultured Ruminococcus sp.
CCCGCGACCGACAAATAGTTTGACGCGTGCCATGAGTTTGTTTTACAAGTAAACTATTTGCGCGAGTTGGGAGCGGCGGCACGCCGCCGGGTTTACGCTTTCACATTAACAAAATTTAAAAACGCCGCGAAATCTATCGTTAATGATACAGTTCGACGGAATTGGGAGCGGCGGCACGCCGCCGGGTTTACACTTTCACATTAACAAAATTTAAAAACGCGGCGAAATCTATCGTTAATGATACAGTTCGACGGAGTTGGGAGCGGCACGCCGCCGGGCATGCGCCCGCAGGCAGTTCGCGCTTCTGATTTATGCGAGACGGAAGTATAGAACCCGCGTTTTATAATAGCGGCAGTAGGGATGGTGCAGCCCGAATTTACGCCTATGGAGTTAGTAGGTTACGAGGGCAATGAAGCAGGAAGCCCATTGGCTTTAGACAATGGGTAGTTCACTAATGCAAAACGGATATATTAAAGATAATTTGTAAGGATATGAACAATCAAACTATATTTTGGGTGTGGCTCCAGCAGTCACTTGGATATGCGTCGCTCTATTTGCCACAGATCGTGTCAAAATACAGCTTCGCCGAAGATTATTATATGGCAAGTAAAAACGCTCGTATCAGCGTGGCAGATTTTAGCCCTGCAGTAAAAAAACATTTGTGCGATATATCGCTCGATAAGGCGAATGCTATAATAAAACGCTGTGAAGAGTGTAATATTCAGATAGTATCTTATGCAGACGAGGCGTATCCTTCTCAGCTTAAGAATATCGTTAATCCGCCTGCGGTGCTTTACGTCAAAGGGCAGAAGTCCGTGCTTACAGAGACGTTTTGCATAGGCATTGTTGGCATGCGAAAAGCCGGCACGGAAGGGAAAACAATGGCGTTTAAGCTTGCGCGCGACCTTGCAAAGGCAGGAGTATGTGTTGTAAGCGGAGGTGCGGCGGGTATCGATATCAATTCTCACAGAGGCGCGCTTGATGCAAAAGGCAAAACAATATGCGTTTTGGGCTGCGGTCATGAGGCAAGTTACCTGAGAGCATTTGCCCCGGTAAAGCAGCTGATCGAGCAGGACGGCGCGGTAATATCCGAATATCCTCCCGACTCAATGCCCACAAAATATACTTTCCCAATGCGCAACAGGATAATAAGCGGGTTGTCGAGAGGTATTGTCGTTGTAGAGGCGGGCGAAAGGAGCGGTTCGCTGATAACAGTGGATTATGCGGCAAAGCAGGGGAAAGATGTTTTTGCCGTTCCGGGGGCTGCCAACAACAGCAATTCAGCGGGAACGAACAAGCTCATCAAAGACGGCGCGATAGTTGTAACCGATGCGTCGGATATCCTGAAAGAATATAAAAATAATATCGAAAATAGCCTGTCTGAACCGTCTAAGCAAACGGCAGAACGCAGCGAGTCTGAGGTCGATATATGGGAGCCCGAAAGTCACTCGAACGATCTGCTGTATTCACATTCCGTGTCAGATAAGAAAAAAGAACACAGACCGGAATTTATCATTATAAAAGAGCTTGTCGGAAGACTCCAGCCGCCGTCAACACCCAGAATAACGCTGGATCCCGAAGAACTGAAACGCAAGGGCTCACAGGATTGGATAATCGATCTTGCGCAACAATATCAGAAAATGATCGCTCAGGAAAATGCTCCCGAAAGAGAATATAAGTATAATCGTGCCGTCACTGCATATATGGATGCGAAAAGACCATACACGCGTGAGATAAGCTTGCTTGATCTTCATGGTCAAGACAAAGAGCGGTTTGGCTTTTTACTCGAATTGGCGAAAAAACTTAACGTTGATCTTGCAGGTGCAGACCCGATATTTATTGATCCGGAGTTGGTCAAAGCAGAGGACAAAAGACATAATTGTTATGCCGGACTGCAAGGACATCAGTCTGATTCGTCGACAACAGACGAAAATCCTACACTACAATGCGATACAAAAAAGCCAGGGCTAATGAATCCATATACAATCGAGATACCCGATTATCTGTCTGATAATGCAAAAAAAATTCTCGAGGTGCTGGGCAGCGAAACAATGCACATTGATATCATAATGCTGAAAACAGGGCTGCCGATAAATGTTGTAAATGTTGCCGTAACAGAACTGGAAATGTTAGACCTTGTTGAAGCACTTGAAGGAAAACGGTATAAAATTCGTAATGCGTAATTTAAAAAGTGGAATTATATAGCCCAAAGCCTAACGTTCAAATTTTTCCGAACGAAGTTCATCAAAATAATAAAATAAATAATGAACGAAAGAGAACGTGCCCAACAACTACGTTCTCTTTTTTGTGTTGTGAAAAAGTTTGGTTTTCAAAATAACTGCGTATTACGGATTTTAAATTAAGCTACTATAAATGAGCAAATCTGAAAATTGTACAAAAAACTTGTCATTCCGAACGTAGTGAGGAATCTTTTAAGTCCCTTCACTGCGTTCAGGGTGACAAACGGAACAAATATATTGTGCATAATCACGAACAATTATAAATTTACTAATTTATAGTTAAACTGTACAACTA
>CADCOF010000150.1 GCA_902802975.1 uncultured Ruminococcus sp.
ATTTAACTCCACACTAACCACTAACTACTACACTCAACTTCACATTGAAAAAGCAATTGGGAAAAGATTTATGTCGTTTACTATAAAGCTTAAACAAATACCCGTCTCAAAAAAACGAGGCGGGTATTTTTCTATGCTGTGTAATCTTCAAGCGCACGGCTCATCGCTTTCGCACCGCTCACCACAACTCCCTTGCCGAGCATTTCTCTGTCCAGCTCGGTCAAATCGTTTACAACCACATCTGTCACCAAAAACGGGTCTTTTGCGCCTTCTTCATAACATGCTACACGCCCATTGTAATCTTTGAATACATATCTGTGAGTCGGCGGGGCAGGAACAGTCGTGCAAGCCTGCGGACGAATAAAATATATAATAAACGCCAATAATATACACAACAGAATGGCAGCGGCTATCTTTTTTATTATATTTGTGTTAATATTAATTCTATTCATCTTTTTTCACCTCGCATGTATTAGTTTTCCCCCTTAAAACGACCTAATATGTGATTTTGCACAATTAGAAATATTTATACACTGAATTTTGATGGTTTAGGATATTTATTTTTTTATAAAAAAATGATATAATATCCGTTAGGAGTATCGAATCCCCCGGCCGTTCGTTTTGTTCGGCAGTGGTGTTGGTATATGTAAATGTGATCTGCTGAAGGAGGACTTTAATAGTGAGACAAACTGATATCTCGGATTTTTCCGATTACTCGGATATTCCTGAGGAGAGTAAAGGCAAGGAGTACGCCCAAGCCGCAGGCTCCGCTGTGAAGGGTACATTCTTGCTTATATGGCGCGCCTTTTTGACGCTGTTGGCGGTTTTGTTCGTTGCGGGTATTATTATTGGCGTATCAATGGTACTATACATCGCAAGCATTGCTCGTGAACCTACAGGTATTGATCTTCACAGCGCAAAGCTTAACGAAACAAGCTACATCTACACATATGACAAAAACGGAAAGGCACAGCAGTATATGCAGCTGTATACTTCCGAAAACCGTGTAATGGTGCCTTTTGACGATATCCCCACAAATATGAAAAAAGCTATCGTGTCTATCGAGGATAAGCGTTTCTATAAACACCACGGTGTTGACTGGTATCGTACCGGCGGTGCTATTTTCAGACTGTCAACAGGTACAGGTCAGTTCGGTGGTTCGACGCTTACCCAGCAGCTGATCAAGAATATCACAAACGAGAAGGACGTCAGTATCAACCGTAAGCTCAAGGAAATTTTCCGCGCGCTCAATCTGGAAAGAGAGTTTACGAAGGATGAGATACTCGAGGCATACCTCAATACCGTAAACTTCGGCGGAAACAACAACGGTATTCAAGCGGCAGCCACAGCGTATTTTGACAAAGATGTAAAAGACCTTTCATTGGCCGAATGTGCGGCTATTGTTGGTATCACACAGAACCCGAGCAGATATAATCCTCTTGTTTTCCCCGAAGAGAACAAAGAACGCCGTGAAACCGTACTTTGGAGTATGTATGAAAACGGCGAAATCTCACAGAATGAATACGACGACGCGATGAAGGAATCGGAGACGATGGAGTTCGTAGACCCGAATAAATTCATTGACGAAGAAGAGGAACAGCTTGATATAGAAGAAATTCAAAACTGGTATATCGATACTCTTTTCAACGATCTGAAAACAGACCTCGCGCAGTACCTCGATATCAGCGAAGAATCAGCGTCGCTGAAGCTTTACACCGAGGGTCTTAAAGTTTATTGCGCAATGGATCTCGATATTCAGACTCAGGTGGAAAATACCATAAAGAATTATTTCAAATCCGGTATGGCGGATCCCAATCTCCAGTGCGGCTATTGTATGATGGATTATGACGGTCGTATTATTGCAATAGTTGGTTCAAACAAAGAGAAGGAAGTTAATCTTGAGTGGAACAGAGCAGTCGATTCCGCATTGCAGCCCGGTTCTACAATCAAGGGTGTAACTGCGTATCCGCTCGCAATAAACAACGGCAGTCTTTATTATTCGTCTATCGTTCACGACGTGCCGCTCGATAACTGGTTCCAGGATACGGGCGCGGCAGGTCCTAACAACTGGTATATGTCGTTTAACGGCGATATGCTGCTGCCAACTGCGCTCGAAATGTCCGCAAACTGTCCGCCTGCACAGGTTCTTGTAAATCAGGTTGACCCCAACGGCGGCGACGGCATTCGCTATGCGTATGACTACGTTACAAATAAGCTCGGCTGGTCTCACCTTAATTACGAGATCGACTCACAAAACTGCGCCGGACTTGCAATCGGTGGTTTCAACGGCGGTGCCACTGTCAGAGAAATGGCAAAGGCGTACACTCTTCTCGGAAACGGCGGCAAGTCGTACAAGCCCTACACCTACTATTACGTTACGGACTCCGAGGACAACATTATTTTCGACAACAGAGAGCAGGACCCTATACAGGCTCTCACACAGGAAACAGCGGCCATTATGAACAGGCTCCTCAACTTCAACGTGCAGACGTCTCATTCTACAAACGCAGGTGAAACACGTATCAGAGGCTGGGATATTATCGGTAAGACAGGTACTACCGACGCCGATAACGACTCATGGTTCTGCGGCTGCTCGCCGTATTCGGCGGCTGCGATCTGGGTTGGTTATGATACTCCGAAAACAGTGCCGGACGCAACTGTTGCGACAAAGCTCTGGAAAATCCTTATGGAAGATTACCTCAAGGATAAAGAACCGAAACAGTACACTTTCCCGGACGGACTTGTTGTTGCAAAGTATTGCCCGTACACAGGCTTGCTTGCAAACACAGGCTGCGGCGCGTCATATTACGGTTACTATAACCCAAGCAATATTCCGGAGTACTGCACATATCACGGCGGATTTAACGAGCCGTACCAGACCTGGGGCGAGATTCATGCTAACGACGCGGAAAGCACTGTTGGCATTGCACCTACGTCCTCGGGTGCGTACACAGATAACAACTACAACAATAATAACTACAACAATAATAACTACAA